>JBDRHV010000086.1:0-5801 GCA_043816465.1 bacterium
AAAATCCCAAGTCTTTAACCTTTTTCAAAAAATCTTTCAACTCAGTGTGGAGTAGTGGTTCACCCCCGGTTATCACAACCCCATCAAGTTTACCCACTCTAGATTTCAGAAAATCTAAAACTTCCTTTTCGGAAATTATTAATGATTTCTTCTCTATAACTAGCTCTGGGTTGTGACAAAAAGGACATCGAAAATTACATCCGTAAGTGAATAGTGTTGTGGCCACTTTTCCTGGGTAGTCAATAAGTGTAATTTTTTGTATTCCAGAAAAATTCATTACTTCCCTAGTTTAGAGTATGTCACTCTTTTACTCCACTCCGACCTCTTTCCTTCATTCCAGTTACTCACAGGTCTTATATATCCAATGATTCTAGAATATACCTCACACTTTGTTCTCTTTTTCGATTTATCCATATTTCTATTTACTTAATTTATTCGTTGCCGTAATACCCCGTGGCTTACCACGGGTATCTAAGGCACTACAAAAAGAGCGAAGCTCCCTACGAAGAAGAACCTCGGCACATGCTCGAGGTTCTTATTTCTTTTCCTTGTATCCTATTTCATCATCACACTTTGGACAATATTCGTGCTCTCCTGACAAATATCCGTGCTTAGGACAGATACTGAATGTTGGAGTGATAGAGAAATAAGGCAATCTATAATTTTCTGAGATTTTCTTCACGAGGTTTTTTGCACTTTCTTCATTTGGAAGCTTTTCCCCAAGAAAAGCATGCAACACCGTCCCTCCGGTATATTTTGTCTGCAATTCATCCTGATGATCCAATGCTTCGAATAGATCGTCTGTAAAATCTACTGGTAAATGGGTCGAATTTGTATAGAAGGGAGCTGCACCTTTCTCGGCTTCATCGTGATTTGCAACAATTATTTCCGGAAACAATTTTCTGTCAGTTTTTGCAAATCGATATGTCGCTCCTTCACCAGGAGTTGCCTCAAGGTTGAACATCTCACCTGTCTCCTTCTGGTACTCTTTCAAAACCTTTCTCATAAAATCAAGAACTTCTATTGTAAACTTCTTACCCTCCTCAGACTGAATTCCCTTTCCCATATGATTAAGACATGCTTCATTCATTCCCAAGATACCAATTGTATTGAAATGGTTCTTCCAATACCTTCCAAATCTTTTCTTGATATTTCTAAGGTAGAAACTCGAGTATGGATATAGCCCCCTATCTGATAAATCCTCCAAAAGTTCTCTCTTTATCATCAAACTTTCCTTTGCAATATCCATAAGCATCCTCAACCTCTTGAAGAATCTATCCTGAGTCCTTGTTAGGTATCCTATTCGAGCAAGATTTATTGTGACAACACCTATACTTCCGGTAAGAGGGTCAGATCCAAAAAGACCACCTCCCCTCCTTATAAGCTCTCGATTATCTATTCTCAACCTACAGCACATGCTTCTCGTATCATCCGGTTTCATGTCACTGTTCACAAAATTGGAAAAGTACGGAATACCAAATTTTGCGGTCATTTCCCATATCGGTTTCAATCTTGGCTCATCCCACGGAAAATCTTTTGTAATATTGTAGGTAGGAATTGGCCAAGTGAATACCCTTCCCGACTTATCTCCCTCCATCATTACCTCTGCATAAGCCCGATTGAACATGTACATCTCCCTCTGAAAATCACCATATCTTTCTTTTTGAGGAACTCCACCAATTATCACATGCTCTGCTCCCATCTTTTTTGTCGGTCGTATATCAAGCGTGACATTAGTAAACGGAGCCTGAAAACCTTTATCAAGAGGGACGTTGAGATTATAAATAAATTCCTGTACACACTGTTTCACTTCACGATATGTGAGTTTGTCTCTACCAATAAACGGAGCAAGATATGTATCAAGATTTGATACAGCTTGTGCCCCCGCAGACTCATACCTCACGGTGTAAAGAAAATTTTTGAGCTGATTTAGTGCAGAATCAAAATGCTTTGCTGGTGCAAATTCTACCTTTCCCGGCACCCCCGTATATCCAGTATTTAACAGGTCACCAATATCCCAACCGTTGCAGTAAGTAGTAAGATACTGAAGGTCGTGAATATGGATATCCCCGTTGATGTGCGCCTCACTGATTTCTTTTGGATAGATTTTGTTTAGAAAATAATTCGACTGAACTTTTGATGAAATATAATCGCTTAATCCATGCCACGAATATCCCATGTTTGCATTTTCTTTTATTCTCCAGTCACCTTGATACAGATATTCCTCTACCACTTCAATGACATCGTTATATGAATTTTTCTTCTTACTATATGCACCCATAGTTATTTTTGATAATCGTCGGGGTTAAATTCTTCCCTAATTGCAAACTCAGCCTTCTTTCCAAGATTCCACCTCTGAACAGGGGTAATCTTTCCTACCACCCTACTGTATACCATGCATTCCTTACCACACTTTGGACATTCAAAATGTTCACCTTTTATGTATCCATGTGATTCACAGATACTGAATGTGGGAGTGATCGTCAGATAAGGAAGTTTATAGTTCGTAACAATTTTTCTAACTAGACTTTTTGCAGCCTCACCATCTCCCATCCTTTCTCCCATAAAAGCGTGGAATACTGTTCCACCGGTATACTTTGCTTGCAAGTCATCCTGAAGGTCAAGCGCTTCGAATACATCTCCCTTAAAATCCACTGGAAGCTGGGTTGAGTTTGTATAAAAAGGCTCTGCACCAAGTTTGTACTGCTTCTCGTTTCCCACAATTATGTCTGGGAATAGATCTTTATCTTTTTTCGCTATAGCATACGACGCACCCTCAGCAGGAGAAGCCTCAAGGTTATAAAGAATATCATCCTTCTTCTGAAATCCGAGAATTTTCTTATTCATAAAATCTAAAACCTCTTTTGCAAACTTCTGTCCCTCTTTTGTAGTAATATCTTTGCCCATAAAATTCAGAGTAGCCTCGTTCATACCAATAAGTCCTACCGTATTGAAATGGTTTGACCAATATTTTCCCGTCTTTTCTTTCACACTTCGAAGATAAAACCTTGTATACGGATATAATCCCCTTTCAGTCATTTGTTCTACAACCTCTCTTCTCTTATTCAAAACTTTTCTACTTAACTCCAATAAATACTCAAGCCTCTTATAAAAACTCTTTTTATCATTTTTGTTCTGGTATCCAATTCTTGGAAGATTGATCGTCACATAGTCGATCGAACCAGTAAGAGGATTTGCACCAAAAAGACCACCACCCCTTCTTTTAAGCTCTCTATTGTCTATTCGAAGCCTGCAGCACATACTTCTTGCATCCTCAGGATCCATGTCACTGTTTACAAAATTTGCAAAATACGGTGTTCCGTACTTTGCAGTCATCTCCCACAATCCTTTTATATTTTTATTATCCCAATCAAAATTCTTTGTGATGTTGTATGTAGGAATCGGCCAGGTAAAAGCTCTTCCATTTGCATCTCCCCCTACGTATACCTCAAGTAAAGCCTTATTGAACATGTCCATCTCTTTTTGGAAATCACCATATCTTTTCTTCGTCAACTTTCCCCCCACAAGTGCAGCCTCTTTAGAAAGGTACTTTGGGCATTCCAAATCCAAAGTGATATTAGAAAACATCATTTGTGCACCTAGCTTGGTGGGAATGTTCATATTGAATACAAATTCTTGAATCTGCTGAAGTACCTGGTCGTAATCTAGCTTATCGTAGTAAATGAATGGCGCTAGATATGTGTCTATACTAGAGATCGCCACAGCCCCATCTGGAGTTTCTTGAGTAAGGGTATACATAAAGTTCACTAGCTGACCAAGTGCGGAGCTGAAATGCTTAGGGGGATTTGAGTTCACAAATCCCGGTACCCCTTGATACCCTACTTTCAACAAATCATACAAATCCCAACCTACACAATATGACGATAATGCAGACATTTTGTGAATATAGAGATCTTTGTTCTCATGCAAATCACTCATCTCCTCCGTCAACACCTCGTTCATCCAGTACTGCTCAGTCATCTCATTTATCATATGTTTGTACATTCCCTGAAGGGAGTAATCTATCGAAGAGTCGGCATTCACTTTCCAATCTTTTCTGTCTATATACTTCTGAATCATTGCTCCAATATCAAACATATTGTTGATATTTCGCATTCTTGAATGGAGATCTCTATAGAGGATGTATGCTTTTGCTGTATCTGCAAACTTATGAAGAATTAGTTGTCTCTCTACAATATCCTGTATGTTTTCAACTGTCGGAATGTTGAAATTGTTTTTACGATTCGTACCATCATACTTCTTTTCTAAATCTTTCAGCACAGACTCCGTGACTTTCCTTGCGTTAGCTTCGGATCCTTCACTTACTGCCCTCATTGCAGCAAGAATTACCTTTGTGATTTTTTCTTTTTCAAACTCGACTATCCGTCCATCCCTTTTGCGGATTTTGTCGATATGAAATTTGGAGATGGATTTTCTCCTAGCCACCGGCAGTGTATTTAAATTTAGGTGTAATAATAGACCACATTTGACTGTGGCCTATTTATCTATTTCAATCTAGTTTCTGAAGGACATATATGTCAAGGCAACATTGTCTTCGTTGTCATAGTAATACTTCACACAATCAAACAACCCTTCCATACTAGTAATACCTTCTATCTACCGAAATGATACAAAATGTCTGAAATGAGAAACAGCAGTCACACAAAACGAACGTATATGTCTCCCCCAAAGTTTTTTCGTTTTTGTTTCATAATCCCTATTAACTGACCTCCGGTAACAAATTTCTCCAAGGCATAACCCGTCCCCACAAATGAAACATAATTAAACTGAGGATTCCCTAGCGTCATAAGCTTTTTAATACATTTTTCCGTACTATCGAAGTATTCCATACCAAATTCAAGTGACATCGCTGGTAAATATTTTGACAACCCACTCAAAACATCAAGTTCAAAACCCTCCACATCTATCTTGATAAATGAAGGTTTACCATATTTCTTTATCATATTATCTAATGTTGTCACTGAAACTTTGATCTCCTTATCCCAACTTCTTTCCTTGAAACGACAACTGGATTTCCATTCCCTTGAAAAAGTCGAGGTGGTATTTGATTTGGAGGAGATAAAGAATGGTAATGTGCACTTTTTACTACCTAGACCCTTTTCTTCAATAGTAACCTTTCTCGTTTTTTCAAACCTATTCCGTAATTTTTCTGCACAGCTGGGCTGAGGTTCGAAACTTACAACCTTCGCTCCCATCTCTGCGAACAATTTCGAATAATCACCGACATTTGCTCCAACATCGAAAACAAGATCACCTGGAGATATGAACTCTGAATATATTTTTCTAAGACCTGGCTTTTTGAAGGCAAGGACAGCATCAGCCGAACCTGTTTTCACAAAATCAGGAAGTAACTCATATATTTTCTGGACCATTTTAAAGAATAAAAAATAATACCCGACTAGGGATTACACCAGAAAAGTTATAACCTTACAACACCTTACTCCACTGCAGGAGGAACAACTGGTGCTGGCTCTGATGTTGATGGTACTGCATCAACAGGAGCAACTGGAGTTTCTGCTACTGGCTCTACAGGAGCTTCTTTTCGAAATGTTTCATACTGCTCTGCTGCTGCAGGATTCTCAGTTTTCAACATTTCCAACACTTTCATTCTTATATCGGAGGTGTTAACAATGCCGTCCGTTGCGACAGTTGGAGCCCATTTTTCAATTTCTGCTGTTATTTTTTCAGCCTGGTCTGGAGTTCCACCTGATTTCACAACACCATTGTAGATTTTGTCCCTCAAAAAGGGTTCTATTGTTCCATCCTTTTTTCTTACTTGT
>JBDRHV010000087.1:0-2141 GCA_043816465.1 bacterium
TCTTAGAAGGTAATTACCTGAAGTTGAAATTTGATCATCATCTCCTCCCGAGCTTATCGTAGGGTCAATAATTTCATATCCGCTACCTGAGATCATATTTTGAGCTTGAATATATCCTGTGTTTATAAGGAATAATGACAATACGACTATACAAAACAAAAGCCAATTGGTGGTTTTCATATCTCTAGAATACCACAAAGAATAAGATGTAACCAAGAATTAAAGTCTTAGTAGGTTGTCAAAAATATACGCCACAGTAAGAGGCCCTATCCCTCCTGGTACAGGTGTAAAGAATGAAACCTTGTTTATTACATCAGGATCAAAATCACCGTGTATCTTTCCTTTTTCATCTACTTCAAATCCCGCATCTATTGTTATCACACCTTGTTTAATCATATTAGCTTTTATGAAGTCAGATTTTCCAATTCCAGAGATAATTACATCGGAAGATTTAAGTATTTCTAACTCGTTTGAAGATTTCGAATCTAGCATTTCTACATCTTGATATAATTTTGAAAGTACCATTTTAACAGGATGTCCAAGAAGACGACTTTTACCAAGGATAACAATTTTTGGATTGTCAATATTATTTATTAAAATAGCATCTTTTGTTGTTTCTACTACAGCTTTTGCAACTGGGGAGTATATTTCAGGAATAGAATTTATCAACTCATCAGATCTTGCTTCACTTAGACCCTCCACGTCTTTATCGTATGGTAATGAGTTTAAAATAAAGGATTTATCTATTTGACTTGGAAGTGGAAGTTGTACAAGTATTCCTGTTGATTCAGAGCTAATTTCTTGTATTAAGTCTATGAGTTTATCAGTAGTAGAAGAACTTGGATATTCATGAATTCTACATTCGACTTTGATACTGATTGCGGTTTGCTGTTTAATATTTGTAAATTTTAGCTGAGAGGAGTCATCTCCTGTTCTAATAATAGAAAGAACTGGAACAAAGTGAAGTTTTGCTAACTCCTAAGACAGATTATTCAAAATTTCTTCTGCTTTAACTTTTCCGTTGAATACGGTTGCCATCTATTTGGATGTGAAATAAATGTTGTAATTGTAGCATATCTGACACGTTACTATGATATAATGACTATAGGAGCTATGAAAGAAAGAGTAAAACAAATATACGGTATACTGCTTCGAGAATATCCTGATGCCCATTGTACTTTGGATGTTATTTCTCCAGAGTTTTTCTTGCTGTCAAATATCCTCTCCCCCCAATGTACCGACAGAGTTGCAAATAGTGTTGCTTTAAAATTGTATGATAAATATGACTCTGTTGATAACGTATCAACGGCTGATATAGATAGTATTCGAAACATAGTACAATCATGCGGATTACATAACGTTAAATCAAAAAACATTAAGGAGTCAGCCCAGCTTATGACAAACAAGTACAACTCTACTCTCCCTGACACAATGGAAAAACTTATGGAATTTCCTGGTATAGGTAGGAAAACAGCACTTGTTATTCTTCATGAAATTTATAAGAAGAACGAAGGAATAGTAGTAGATACTCATAATATCCGTATTGCAAACAGAATTGGAATAACAGTGAGTAAGGATCCAATCAAGGTTGAAAAGGATTTAACGAAAGTTGTACCGGAGGACGGTTGGAGGATGTGGTCCCACCTAATGGTTGCTCATGGTAGATCAAAATGTGTTGCTCAGAATCCAAAGTGTGAACAATGTCCTATTAGGGAGTTATGTGAGTATGGCTTAAATCTAAAATAGTAAATAAGTGGATGATATTTCAGAAACCCCACAGATAAAGTTCGAGTTTGATACAGAGAGACTTGCTTTAGTTGGGGATTTTAATGTTAAAGAAACAGCAGAAGATTATGATAGAGAACAGCTTGTCGAATATGTCTCGGCAAACCCTAATATGGCGGCTGTTGCTGTTCATTCAGAGTGTGGTACTGGTAACATAGATGAAATTGAGGCTGTGTTTGTCTCACTTCAGGATTTTTTTCTTGATTATTCTTATATTAGACAATTCGTTAACTCATATAAATCAATTGTTGTACGACTTGAAGCGGATAGATTTCCTATTGAAAATATTCATATTCTAGTGAGAAGAGATTTTACCATATTAAATAAAGTGTTACTTCTGGCTGGAAAAATATCTC
>JBDRHV010000088.1:0-4428 GCA_043816465.1 bacterium
CCTTAGAAAGTTTCACTATCAAATCCACCCACCCCTCCCAATCGTTTTCAAATTCCTCTACATCAAACACCATCTGACATAGAGAATCTACCTCCGCCCACCCATGTAAATAATTCAAATACTCGTCTACGTCATCTGGAATAACTAATTCTCCAACTTCTTTGAAATTCTGAAGTATCCTGCTCGCTGCATACTTTTCCTCAGACGACTCTCCTTTGTAAAGCGACAGAACAGATCTTTTAATTTCTTCCGAAGACATTTTTGTATTACCGACAACATCTCTTACAACTGCAAGAAGTTGAGATGAATTTAGGCCATAACTTAAATGGTTATTCCCACCGTAATTTTCTGGAAGTTTGGACACCACTGGATCTTCTTTTGCCACTCTCTGAATTTGAACCAATAGTTGTCCGTGTAGAAGATGCATGATTGAATTATAACATCAAGCCTAACTACGGAAATTATGAACAAAAGGCCTGGCCTTGAACAAAAATACTTCATTAAATAATGAATCTCTCATAACGTTTTTTAAAATAGGTTTTTTCTTGGAGGCCAGGCCTAGTCTCCTATTTTAATTAAGACCATTCCTTTTTTTGACGAAATTCCTTGAAAAACAATGAATTGTAATTTATACTAAATGTGAGCTCAAATCTCCCCTCGAGCTCTTTTCAAAAACCTACTCAAAAACAAATACGGACTTTCGGAGGTGAAATATGTCCCAAAAATCCTGGAAGGAAACGGATCCCTCTACAGGGAAAACTAGTGGGAAGACTGAACGCGACGACAGTGATAGTATCCATACAACAACATTTGTTGATATTCCTGATGTTGGATCGTTAAGGTCAAGTTACGATACTGACAAGGAAACAGGATCTATCTCTGATCAACACATGACAAAACAAGATTAAATGTGGGGAGATTTGAGTTGAGTAGGTAAAGAAAGGGAGGTAAAATTATCTCATAAATATTTTTACCTCCCCATGATCTTGCTGGGAGGTAGCCGATGGAAGAACACGGTGTTGCGAGTGTAACCACGAACCACGTTAGGTTCATGGCCGAAGCGTATCCGTCTTTGGCGGAGAAGCATCTATCCGGTGCAAGTCCGGCTCCCAGCAAAGTCGCAAATAAACAAATTTCTGCCTATACCTAAAAAACGTATTTTACTGAAATTACACCTACCATTCGTAGCTTTTGCGAAGGACGGTCCGGCTCCCAGCAGAACTAATTACTATGCGTAAGCTAGTTTTGGGGAGAGGTTCGGATTTCTATAAAAAATACTATCAAACCTGGTATGGCACTTTCCTTTTTGTAATCCAGTTTTTTATCAAAATCGACAAACTATAAGTCCAAAACCGAGGCTTATAATCTGTCAGACCTGGTCTTGAGTTCAACTCATTTTTAAAATATAAATTTCATATTTGAAAAAAATGAAGATTGAGTGTTAAATGAGATTGTGAACAAAAAACTACTGCCACTCATAATAATTCTCGTACTTTCCGCTTTCGTATACATTTTTACACATTTTGTAATTACACCCAAAAAGGAAAAGTTTATTGTTGTTAATCCCTTGAACATTGCCCAGATAGCTCAAGTCTCCAAATTTAGAAGCTGTGTTGGGCATGATTATAGTGGTTATAACGAAGACGAAGAATTGGAAAAGAATAGAAGCATGAAACATTACATAACCCCTAAATCTGAATTTCTTAATTCAAGTAATTCAGTAATCATATATTCTCCCTTTGATGGACTTGTTACGAATATTGAAGAAGAATCTAGCAGAGAGGGCGTACAAGTATCAATCTCCCCAAAAACCTCTCAGTCATACAGATTTATATTTTTTCATGTGAGGTTGCTCGACGGTATTACAAAAAATTCAGAGGTTACCGCCGGTCAGCAGATAGGATTTGCTATGCTCGAAGAATACAACAATTTCGATATTGCCTTAAAGAAATTTATTTCCGACAATGATTTCCAAATTCTTGAATCCCCCTTCGAACATATGACACCATCTGTACTTTCCGAATACACCCAGAAAGGCCTTGAGATAGAAGACTTGATTATTTCAAAAGAGGATAGAGACAAACTTTCCTGCGAGTTCGGTATCGGCTCTGGCCAAGAAGAATGGGTCACGTTAGAATAATTAAATAAGTTTACTTCAGTCACTGATGAAAAAGATTTTACTGATTATTATCTCTATCCTACTTCTCGGAATAATCTCCTTCTCGACTTACTACCTATTCTTCATGAAGAAGGAGGAAAAAACGGCTGACGATGTGTCAGTAGACGAAAGTGCAAAACTATTGATTGAAGAAGATATGATTCATCAAGAAGAAACTCTAGACTACCCGAGTTGGATACCTCAGAACACAGGTGGAGGCGCACCTTGGTACGATGATTTGTATTATGCAACTTCTGATGATGGGATGACATTTGAGGAACAGGGATTGTTTCTACCTCACTCAGGGGTCGGACACCTCTTACTTACACAAGAAGATGAGCTGATAGCCACATTTCAGTACTTCTCATACGAAAACGAGGAACTCTTTGATAAGATAGCATATTCAATCTCTGGAGATTATGGAATAACTTGGTCACCTGTAAAACTGGTTAATATAGGTATGCCTAATGTGATAAAAGGAGGAAAGCAGAGTCCAAATGCAGTAGATCCTACACTCATACAACTTGAAGACGGTTCATTCAGACTATATTTTACATACGAGCAGCCGGAGGACGGATTTCCACAACTATATTCTGCAACATCCGATTCAATAGATGGATATTTCAAATGGGAGGGAAAACAACTCACCACCGAACAAATAGTACTCGATCCAGCAGTTGTTTTCTTTGATAACATGTGGCACCACTACACAACAAGACATGAAGATTTTGGAGGCGAAACAGTAAGAAACGTCCACTCAACATCAGAAGATGGACTGAGTTTTGAAAGACAGGATGATATAGAAATTGGGATGAGTTTTCTCGGAGATGTGATTGAGGTAGATGGAGGATTACGATTCTATGGAGGACAGTCCTCCTCTTTTTCTGAAGATGGATATACATGGACCATGGATGAGGGAAGAAGGCTTGAAGGAGCTGATCCAGGAGTAGCGATAATGCCAGATGGCACATACATCGCAATATACACAGGAGGAGGAAAATAAAAAAACTATGAAACCTGGTTAGATGTTTTGTTGATACAACAACAAAGGACTTACACTATCGGATAAAATCTGGGACCTATAGCACTTCAGACCTGGTTTGAATTTCATAATTATGTATAATAAAGATAATAAATTATTACTTCTTTTGAATGAAAAACACCCTCATTAGCTCGATTTATTTCTATCTTGTGTCTTTGATTTCACTAGTAATAGTGGCCTTTAGTTTAGCTTCACTAGTAGGTACGATACTCAATCATTTTGTATTTGATAATGCTCAAGAGTACAGCTATGCTCCACCATTTTGGGGTGATTACTACTACGAAAGCTCTTACCTATTGGATGAGAAATCAGAGGAATCAAGCGTTGAATTGATCGAAAAGTTGGAATTAGAAGAATTGGATGATGAAGACAAGGAAGCAATTAGCTCATGGATGGATGATTACTCTGTTTGGAAAGACAGCCAGGAAGATGAAGAGAGGAATTTATTCTACCAAATAATACAAAACTCAGTTTACATACTTGTATTTGCACCTATCTTTATATTCCATATAAAGAAAGCAATATCACTGAATAAGTAATTAAAGGCCCCTGCCCCAGTCTTCCCCCGCCATATTGTATACAGCGGGGTACGCTTTGGCGGGGCAAGCAAACCCTCTATAACTAAATCACCTTCTTCGGGTGATACTCTCCCTAATTACTATTAGACCTGGTCTGAGGTTTTGTTGATATAACAATAAATGACTCATACTATCAGATAAAAACTGGAGCCTATAGCGCTTCAGACCTGGTCTCGGAAACTTATTTCTTATGTTCGGCCTCTTCATCAACCATCGCATCAGCTTTGGTCTTGTGAACCCTATCGGCTGGATGATTTGGTGGGCTGTATACAGTATAAAGCTTCAATGTCACTTCTTCAGAAGTATTCACAATATTGTGCTCAGTACCTGCCGGCACAATTATTGCTTCACCAGCCTTGAATGGCGTTTCTTCACCATTCATGACAACTTTACCATCACCTAATTCTATCCTGAAAAACTGGTCAGCATCCCCGTGCACCTCCATACCGATATCCTCCCCTGGGAGTAAACTCATCACGACAAGTTGCTGTTTGCCTGAAGTAAAAATTACCTGACGAAAGTTCGTGTTTTCTTCCGTCAATTTTTCAATCGGTCCTACATATCCCTTCATTTAAATTACAATCAAAATTTATTCCAGATAATTATACTCTATCTGATATTTCTACGTGAAAGGCCTGGCCTTGATTCTT
>JBDRHV010000089.1:0-2234 GCA_043816465.1 bacterium
CGTACTGTTTCTGTACCGAATTTTTCCATAGAATTAAGAATTTGCATTTCGTTGACCCACTTTGAGATGGCATAATCATTGCCTAACCTTACTCCTTTCCCTTCGGGAACGTCTTCTTCCTTCATAACCCCTTTATTGATCGTTCCGTAGACTTCGGAGCTGCTTGGATATACCAATCTAAACCGGAACCTTTCTTGCATTGCGAGTATGTTTCTTGTCCCGATAGCGTTCACCTTCCAAATAGACTCATAAAATTCTTCGCCGCTTTTCCTTCCGAATTCAGCAGCCAGATGGTAAACATAGTCAAACTTATGGGATTCAAACAACCGCTCTACTTGTCGGAAATAAGAAACATCGCAACGGATAAAATTGGACTGGTTGGCGTGGTAGGGCTCGCAAACCCAAACGTTATGATCTCTTTTACGCAGTTCTTCCACCAATGGCCTGCCAATCGTGCCGAGACCTCCGGTTACTAAAATGTTGAGTTTTTTTGTTTCCATATTTTTTATTAATTAATTATTAAGACACTACCGCTTCCCAATAAAGAGAAGCTATGGCGTCGAAATCATATTTCTTGGCAGAAAAGTCTGAATCCTTCTTTAAGTCTTCAAATTCATTTACTCTGACAACCGATTTCATGTCACAATGTTCGTTTTCTATAACTTCTATTATCTCTTTTGAAAATCCGAACAAAGGATAGAGCCAATAGCTTGGAATCCCAAGGTAGGCTCCGAATTTTGAAGAAACGGATTTTATTGAAATGACCTTTTTTATGTTTTCTCTCAAACAGATTTCTTCAAGTGAACTATCCGCTTCTATCAATCGGAACCCCTCCAGATTGTACTTACCGGAAATCGTCTCTCCTTTTCTGGGCTTGAAGCACAATTTATAATTCTTGAAATTGTCTCTTAGATAATTCAGGAACTCTCCGTATTTTTCCTGGTCTTTTTTGCCCCAGCTGTCGTGCAGAGGAATTCTTTCCCCTGCAACCAGAATAATAGGGGTGTCGTTATCAATCTTATGTATCTTTCTTAAGGCAGGATAAGGAGGCGGCAGCCTATAGGAAGAATCGTCTCTCCTTATGTCGTGATCGGTCGCGAATATTTTCCTGCAGTATGGGTATTTAACGAAATTCTTTGTTATCAAACGATTTCTTGAATCTGAGCTCCATTTATATTTCATTGTAGAATATCCAAAAAGGAAATTTTTTATATTTAGAAGGAAGGAGAGAATCGGTCTTCTTTCATAATCAGTCGGTTCTTCCAATTTTTGATTGGCCATCTGAACGGCTACTAATCGGATGTTCGGATAAGAATCCCTTACTATCCTACATATCACATTGGCAAAGAATTCTTTAACGCCAGCGATACAAACTATATCCATGTCAGCCAGAACTCTCTTAATCTGCTTCTGATAGACAAACAAATCCTTCATATTGTCATAAATGTTTTTAGCCATTTTTATCGGGTTCTTGCTGATTTTGGGGCTGTTGGATGGGATATGGAAAACTTCTATTTCTGAATACAGATTTTTCAGTTCTGGGGCTACTTTAACGAAGTTAGGAGCAAGCAGTTTGAATTGTATTGATTTATCCTTCGAAGACAACAGTATCACAACAGAACTCAAGTAATATAATTCAAGATTTGTACCCGGAGCAACGAGGATTTTCATATAGTTTTATGGTTGATCAAATTTCCTTTTTTATCAAACACGTAATAATTAAATCCTTCTTGCCATAAAAACATGTTGTAAAGCAAGTCCCAATTATCGTGAACGAAGTCTTGGACAGAATTTTTGAAAATAGATTCTGATTGTTCATTAAAATACTCAGTAGTTTTCCTTTTCTCCCTGTCGAGCCATTCAATAAATATCAAACAATTACCTACGGCCGTAATGTGCCAAAGATGATGCTTCTCTCCTCTTTCAATGTTAAATAGTATGTCAGAACTTCTGGTTGGCGTCTCAATATATCCTCGTCTGCCAATCCTCATTATTTCATCACAAGCTTTGGCCGGATCTTTAGCATGCTCCAGAACATGGGAGCAATAGACAAAATCAAATTCTTTATTTTTGAATGGCATCTTTTCTACGCTACAGCGGACAAAAGGCCTTCCGTCTTTTACCAGTTTGCCCGAGCGGTGGCTAGTTTCTTCTTCGTAAAAATCGGCTAAATGCGTGGCCAAAGGGAAGGGATCATGACCTGAACCTATATCTAAAACTTTATCTCCTTTTTT
>JBDRHV010000090.1:0-5072 GCA_043816465.1 bacterium
AGGTATTTCATTCTTAATAGAAAATCTTTTTCCACCCCAATATGAAGAGCTGGTGATATTACCAAAGGAATCGAAAGCTTCTTCGAGACCAAATAAGCAACATAGAAGAGGAAGAAATATGGAGAAGCAGAAACGGTTACACAATCATAGTCCTCCAATTTATCTGAATTAACAATATCAAGCATTCCATATGTCGTCGGAGTAGACAACATATTTGCAATTTTAAAGAAGGGGAGATTACTTCCGACGATACTGAACACTTTATTTACAAAGACGTTTTTCAATATTCCTTTTCCAATCTCAAATCTTCGAACATCAACACCCTTTATGTTTTCCTCAGAAGGAGTAATCGGTTCATCTTTTATATTCCAATACTGATCTGGTCTTCTTACGTTTGTTGTCCATACATCTACATCGTACCCCAAAACATTCGCCTGATATTCAGATAGCGTTCTGATAAAAAGTTCCGCTCCTCCTTTTACTGGATAATATCCCTGAACAATGTTTAGAATTTTAAGTTTTTTATTTTTCTCCACTTTTTAACAATTCTAAATAATATAATTCATACTTATTAATCAGTATATTCTATTCTTGTCTAGCGACACATAAGTATGTAACTGTTCAACCGTTTAAATAAATTCTTCTCTCCAACTCGGCGAACCATGAAGTAGATTTATCTCACTTCATGGGAAGACGGTTACCTCGTCAAACCCCGCTATGTTTTAACGTAGCGGGGGAAGACGGGTCATCTCCTCATATTTATTCAAAACAAGAGATTTCATCTTTGATTTAAAGTTTGAGGTCGCAAATCTTTTCGCCCATTTTCTCATCCCTACTTTATCCCATCCTTCGTTCAAATCATACTCCTGGAGCTGTCTGACTGCCTTTTTCAAAGAAGATACATCTCGTTTATAGAAAAATACACCATTCTTGGCACCATATCTAATACATTCCTCTTTTTCCGAATTGATTGGAATTATTGAATCAAGAGCTCCACCATCTCCATATGCGACCACAGGGGTACCGGATGAAATTGCCTCGAGTGGAGCAATACCAAAATCTTCTTTTCCTGGGATTACATAAGCCTTGGCTTCGGAATACAATTTTGCTAGTTCATCATCCGATACAAAACCCAAAAATTCAATATTCAACCCGGCCATTTTTTTAACTTTCTTCATATATCGTCCATACGATCCTACTATTTTCAATGGATATCCAAGCTCAGTAAAAGCCCTCACAGCAAGATCCGTTCTTTTATTTGGTTCAAATGTAGTAACCATAAGAAAGTATTCACTTTTCCTTTCACTGAAACGGAATCTAGACACATCGACAGGAGGATTTAATATCTTAGAGTCTTTCCTCCAATATTTTTTAACCCTTTCTTTAACAAGCCTAGAATTTGAAACGAGAAAATCCGGTCGAACAGAAGAGGATTGATCCCAAAGTCTTAACACACTTACAAGAGGAAGAATAATTAATCTCTTTAGTCTGGAAAAGCCACCCCTTTTACCAAAATATTGTTCATACATATCCCAAGCGTACCTCATCGGAGAATGGACGTAGGAAACATGAAGGGTTTCAGGTTTTGTTATTACTCCTTTTGAAACACAAAAGTTCGAAGATACTACAATGTCATATCTGTCCAGATTAAATCGCTCAATGGCTACTGGCATTAAAAAGTAGAGATATCGATAGTAAAATTTCCATAATGGAAACTTTTGAAGAAAAGAGGTATATACCTTCCTTCCATCCACAATTTTTGATACTCCCTTTTTATAGAAAAGAGTATATACATCAGCGTTAGGGAAAATTTCGCAAAAAGCCTCAAGACATTTCTCTGCACCTCTTCTCTTTATTATCCAATCATGGACAATTGCAACCTTAAGTTTTGAATTAATAGTCATAACGTTATTTTACACCACTTATACCACTATCGTCCTTTGACCTCTCTGACTAAACCATTTGAGTACCGGAGGAAGGACTGCATCTGCCACAAGTACAAAAAGCGATAAAAGTACAAGTGAAACTCCGAACGTTATGCCAACATTAACCCTTATACCAGTATCAGGTAGATCATCTCCTCCACCTGTAGCAGAACCAGAAATCGTGAAAGTTGCACCGGTAGGTTCTGTCATATCAAGTTGTTGAGGAGGGCTACCGGGCTCTAGCATATATGTCATGTCTGCATCATCTGTACCATCAAAGTTAAACTCGACATTCGCCGTACCCCCACCCACTGCATCAAATGTAATTCTTCCCAAAATATCCGCGTCTCCTACAGTTGCATAATGTTCGTCCTGACAAAATCCAGTCAGTATCATTTGACCATTTGTGTTGTCCACCTCGTATCCACTATCCGGAAATTGACAAAAAATATTACTGTGAGATACAGCTTTGACTTGGACAACATCTGAATCATAAGAAATTGCAGCCCTTGCAGTCTGTACATCATCACCACCTGAGTCAATCATAATATCCACCGTAAATTCCTCTCCAGAGTCGTAGCTTCCTGTAGCGGGAGACAGATACATTGTTGCACCAGCAGCAAGGGTAGAACCTTTATCCAAAAACAAAAACAGTATAAATACAGTGAATAACCTTACTATGAACTTTAGAACATGTTTCATTAACTTTCATTGTATTGTTAGTGTCCCCTCAACGTCAAGCGAAAGACATATTTATTATGGGTTGACAGATGAGAAATCTACCGGCAATATGTAATGGTTAATTATTCAAAAAACAGTAATGGAATCTGCCAACTTCTTCAATTCAATAGTAGCGGGAATAATTCAAGGAGTGTCTGAGCTATTTCCAGTATCTAGCAGTGGACACCTGATACTCTTTTCACATCTAACAAACCTAAATCTTGAAATCGCTGATATTGCGATACTACACCTTGGCACATTACTGGCAATCATTGTGGGAATGTGGGACAAGATAAAAGAAATAAAGGCAATTAAGACACTCCTAAAAATTGTTATCTCTACAATCCCAGGAGTAATTGTCGGCTTTCTAGTCCAAGATTATGTGGATGAGTATCTTTCTGCAAACTGGATAATAGCCACATCTTTATTGTTTTGGGGAATTGTAATGATAATAGTTGATCAGATATCAAAGAAAAAAGAATTCAAAACAACAGAAATTTCGCAGGTATCTACATTTCAAGCTATTGTCGTAGGACTTGGACAGGTAATTGCATTTATTCCAGGTACATCAAGATCTGGAATAGCTACAATTGCTGGAATAGTATCAGGGATTAAACCGAAAATAGCAGTTGAGTATGGGTTTCTCGCTGGTTTGATCCTCATTCCAGGAAAAGGAGTCCTAAGTCTCATCCAAGGAATAGAGATTGATGTATCAGCGTTCTTAATCGGACTGGCAACTATAGTATCTGCAACAATAGGATATATTGTTATTCAAGTCTTTAGAACGTATATTGATAAAAGAATACTTACTTGTTGTGGAGTCTATAGGATTTTACTGGGAGCGGTTATTCTTCTGTTTTTCTAATTTCTCTTGGGTAATGATCGAAACTAGATTTATTCCTGTCATATCCTCTGTCGGTTCTAATCCAAGCATTGCTAATACTGTAACACCAGAATCTGCAAGGATACCCCTCACCTCAGAGCCCCCACCAGTCCCAATCTTGACAGCGTTTTCTAGTAGTTGAAACTTTTCGACATTCTGACCCACAATAAATGGAACAGGACTAAGACTGTGCATTGTGTTTGGATCACCCGTAATTTCCTCTATCATTTCATCACAATTTCCGTGGTCTGATACAACGATAAAATCATATCCAGATTTTACTGCCGCATCTATAACCATCCCTGTCATCTTATCCATAATCTCAAGAGATTTTACTGTAGCATCATAATCTCCAGTATGGCCAAGCATATCCGGATTTGCAAAGTTTATTAGCACAAAATCATCACCTTCTGACTCTATCCTCTTGATTGCTTCTTTTGTCACTGGTTCAATGCTCATTGCAGGAGTCGCAGAGTAATCAAATACATCAGGAGAGGGGATTAAGAAAAATTCCTCTCCTTCCACAAGTTCCTCTCTTCCCCCGTTAAAAAAATATGTCACATGAGCATATTTTTCTGTCTCCGAGATGTGATACTGCTTCATACCAGCCCGACTTATTACATCAGAAATCGTATTCTCAGGAATAAAAGAATCAAATAACGTCTTTACAGGAAGACCCCTTTCATAACCTGTCATCGTTATAAAATCAAGATCTTTTAACATTTTCTCCCTTATAAATCCATTACAATCCTCCTGCACAAAACATTTTGTTAGCTGCCTCGATCGGTCCTCTCTATAATTATAAAAAATAATTGTATCTCCATCCTTTACAGGACCTACAGCATCTCCCTTTTCATCAACCATTGTCGTTGGCTTGAAAGTCTGATCATTTTCACCGCTCTTATATGCATTCTGAAGAACATCCATGACATCACTTGCCTTTCTTTCTCCATCTCCTATCATGGCCTTATATGTTTTTCCGGTTCTATCCCAATTCTTGTTTCTATCCATTGCATACGCTCTTCCACTTAAAGAAGCAAGCTTACCAACACCAAGCTCAGTAATTTTGGAATTCAACATATTAAGATAGAGATATCCATCCTGAAGACCAGAGTCTCTTCCGTCTAAAATACCATGAATAAATATCTCAACCCCATGTTTCTTACATACTCTCATCAATTCAAAAAGATGATCAATATGACCGTGCACACCTCCGGGACTTAATATCCCCAGAAGATGTACTGCAGACCCTTTTTTCTTCGTAGCCTTAAGAGATTCCACAAGGACTGGGATTTTCTCAAACTGTTTTGTCCTTATTGACTCTCCAATCTGAGTAAGTACCTGATGCACAATCTGCCCACTTCCAATGTTTAGATGACCAACCTCTGAGTGACCAGCATAACCTTGGGGAAGTCCGACAGCTTTTTCAGATGCATCAAGTAGACAATGAGGATATTGGGTCCAGAGGGAATCAAGTACAGGAGTCTTTGCACCGATAACTGAGTTTCCTAACTCACTTTTTCTTATTCCCATACCATCGAGTA
>JBDRHV010000091.1:0-6591 GCA_043816465.1 bacterium
ATATTTCTAGTCACTATGTTTGCTTTTGGTTTGGTACAAAATGTATATGCAAATCGAGATGAATTTTAGTATACGTGTTGACAGTATAGGAGAAGTTCTCTAGAATTGGCCTGTCATGAAGGAAAAATTCGCAGTAATACAACTAGGTGGTTCTCAACATATTGTGAAAATTGGTGATTCAATCCAAGTAAATAGGTTGGAAGGAAAGGCCGGAGACACTGTTAAGATAGAGGAAGTTCTATTATATAACGACGGTGATAATGTTCTTATTGGAGATCCTTTTGTTCCTTATGTGGTCGAATTAAAGATTGACAAAAACATAAAAGATAAGAAAATCGACATTATCAAGTACAAGGCTAAGTCAAGGTATAGAAAGAAAATTGGTCACAGGCAATTAATTACGTTGCTGACAGTAAAGAAAATCACTAAAAAGTCTTCAAAATAACTATGAAATATTTCTTTGTTCCGGGCAGAAAATGGGTGTTATCTCTCTATGAGGTTTTTTCTGTATTGAATTCTTCGAAATTATCATTCAAATCAATTACGACGGGAGAAACAATCTTCATTTTTGATATTGAATCAGAGATTGAGAAAGTAGAAAAGATTTTTTCACGACTCGGCGGCTTTACTAAATTTGGGGTTGTGATAGAAGACCCTTTTGAATATATAGAAGAATTTCTTGCAGCAAAGAAGGAAGGTAAGGTGAATTATGCCATTAGTTCACATGCAAGAGTTTCAGCAAATGAACTATTTAAGCTCGGTATGGGTATTAAAAGTTACATAAAAGAAAGAGGGTTTTCTTGTAGATTCGTATCAAAAAGAGGAGAAACTATTACATCTGCTCCATTATTAACGAAAAACAAGGTCATAGAAAATGGTTTTGAATTGAATATAATCGATTATAAGAAAGGAAGGTCTTGGGGAAGAACAATTGCTCTTCAAGATTTCGAGTCATTCTCAAAAAGAGATTATGATAGGCCATTTTCAAATAAAGAAAAGGGAATGCTACCACCAAAGCTATCCCTTATGATGGTGAATTTTGCCGGACTTGAAGATGGTAAGACTATCTGGGATCCATTTTGCGGAAGTGGTACGATTTTACAGGAAGCTTTGTTATTGGGTTTTAATGTTGTAGGAAGTGATAGTGATGCAAAATCAATTGATGAGTCAAAGGGTAATATAGATTGGCTAATGAAGGAATATGGTGTCAAAGATTGTCAGGTGTCTATATTTCAGCAAGATGCAACTCACATTATTAATGAGAAATTCGATTTTGATGCAATTATTACGGAACCGTATCTTGGACCTATACTCAGAAGTGTTCCAGGTGAAGCTAGGGTAGTTAGTATTATTGAAGGATTGGAGTTACTCTATTCAAGTTTTCTTAATAACGTGTCCGAACTTTGTAAATCTAATTCAAAAATCATCATTGTTATTCCAGAGTTTAAAGATAGATATGGTTGGAAAAGTCTTGATTTGAATAGAGTTGTACCAAGTATGTTTGATATCGTTGATAATGAAAAGAACTTGCATTGGGATCGTCCAAATAGTATCATCAGGCGTCAGATTAATATTTTGGTTAAAAAATAATGGCACATATTAAATCAGGAGGCAGTAAAGCTCATCAGGGAATAAATGTCGCTGGAAAAAGAAGGGGTCTCAAAGTAGCAGATGGCCAGGAAGTTATTTCTGGTAATATCTTAGTAAGACAAAAAGGAACGGTTGTTCATCCTGGAAAAAACGTGAAAATGGGAAGAGACTATACAATATTTTCAATTGTAGAAGGTGTTGTAAGGTTCAGAAACATGACAGGATACAAGAGAGGACGAAAAATTGTTGATGTTTTAGAGAAAGAACAAATTGCCAAAGAAGATAAACCCTCAAAATAAAAATTCTCAGAGAAACAGAAGACTTGTACAAGTTGAAACAAAAAACGCTTTAATCGAGCTACTTAAGACTGAGGCTGAGTTTACTGTCATATACATTGCAAATAATGCCTTTAGGGACCACAAAACCAAGGAAATCATTCGCCTTGCTCTTCAGAAAGGTGTTCCTATTGAGAAGGTAAACCGGAAGAGAATGAATCGAATATCAAAAAGTTCACAATGTGAAAGTGTAGTCGGAATGAAGTTGTCAATAAAGGAATGTAAGTTGGAGGATTTGATAATGGATTATGATAGAGAAAAGGGTCTATTCATTCTTATTCTTGATACTATCGACTACACACAAAATGTTGGCGCGTTGTATAGGACTGCATTTGCTGCTGGTGTAGACGCAGTTATTGTACCCAGAAAGAAAAACAATTTCCTTACTGAAGATGTTACAAGGGTATCAATGGGGGCTAGTGAAAGAATTCCAACAATCCAGATGAATTTGTTTGATGCTGTAAAACAACTTAAGGATAGTGCAGTAAGAATATTGGGGTTGCATATGGAGGGCCAGACATATTATCAAGCAAACATGAGGGGAAACATAGCTCTAATAGTTGGAAATGAAGCATTAGGAATATCAAAGAGAATGATAGATAAGTGTGATGAACTTGTAAGTATTCCTATGGAGGCCGGGATTGATTCTTTAAACGTAAGTGCGGCTGGTGCCATCGTGATGTTTGAAAAGCAAAGACAGGATAAAATAAGACCAAAGTAGCTATTTCTTCAATTTCTTAAACACCTCCTCAAGACCTTCATTTCCTTTGTACCTAATCGTAATTTTACCCCCACCTTTCAATTTTCTGATCTCAATAGCAGTATTGGGAAATATTTTCTTTAATATGTCCTCTATCTGTAGTGCTCTTGGGCTAAGTCTTCTTGGTCTTCCTGATACAAGTTTGTTATCTTGGACTATTCTTCTTACGAGGTCCTCTGTGGCATGCACTGATAGTCTTTTTCTCATTACTACATCTGCGGCAGCTATCATAGAATCATCATCTGGAATGCCAAGTAGTGCTCTTACATGACCTTCCGATAACTTCTCATCGAGAACAAGCTGTTTTAGATGGTCGGGAAGGTTCAAAAGTCTTATCTTATTAACAACAGTTACCCTATTTAAGCCCACTTTCTTACCAATTTCATCGTGGGAAAGATTGAATTTTTCTTTCAGTTGGCTGAAAGCAAGCGCTTCTTCGATAGGATTAAGGTCTTTTCTCTGGACGTTTTCAATTACTGCAAGTTCAAGCATTTGTTGTGGAGATGCTTCTCTAACAACGACTGGGATGTGTTTTAGTCCCGCTAGCTGTGCCGCTCTCATCCTTCTTTCTCCAGCAATAAGTACGTAGTCCTTATCTGCTCTTTTTGTAACAATAAGTGGTTGGATAACTCCGCTTTCCCTTATTGAATCAGCGATGTCGATTAAATCCTCTGGCTTTATTGACATCCTTGGTTGCTGAGGGTTTGGTGAAAGCTGTTCAATTGGTAAGTTCGGTATGTAACCTTTTGAACTAAGGTTTACATCATTTGAGGAAATGAGTGCAGAAAGGCCTTTTCCTAGTACTGACGAGTCTTTTGTTTGAGGCATTTTCTTGCACTAATAAATTACTTGAATCTTATCACAAACTCTTTTGCAAGTTTTTGATAAGAATCTGCACCTGTTGATTTTATATCATATAAGTTGATAGGTTTACCATAGCTTGGTGCTTCTGAAAGTCGAACGTTTCTTGGGATAATAGTCTTGAAAATACTGTCCTTAAAATATTTCTTTACTTCGTCAGCGACTTGATTTGAAAGTTTTGTTCTAGAATCATACATTGTAAGAAGTACTCCTCCTATTTCCAACTCTGGATTGATATTGTTGACCAGCTTTACTGTCTCAATTAACTGTCCTAATCCTTCAAGCGCAAAATATTCACATTGAATTGGAACGATTACATATTGTGCCGCAACTAGCGCGTTGATTGTTAGAATTCCAAGTGAGGGTGGTGAATCAATAATAATGTAATCGAACTTTTCGTTAAATCCTTCAAATGCCTTCTTTAAAATACTTTCCCTTGATAACTGATTAACCAATTCAATCTCGGCACCTGCCAAAGAAATATCAGAAGGAATTATGTACAGGTTCTTTATCTTGGTTGAATAAAAAGATTTGTTTAATTCGGATGTTTTTGAAAGTACACTGTATACATTATTTCTTTTTTTATTTGATTCTCTTGCAAATCCAACCCCAGATGTTAGGTTTGCTTGAGGGTCTAAATCGACAAGTAAAACCTTTTTTCCAAGTTCCGCAAGGTAAGCTCCAAGATTAATAGCGGTCGTTGTTTTACCAACTCCTCCTTTTTGATTAGCGAGCACAAATATTTTCATATTGTTAATTATACGATTCTCTACTGACCAATTTCAATTCAGTAATTGGCCAATAAACAAGAAATGCTCTCCCTTTTATTTCATTAATATCTATTGGGCCAAAAGCTCTTGAATCGGAGCTATGTTCCCTGTTGTCTCCAGACACAAATATTTTTCCTTCTGGTATTACATACATCTCTCCTTCGGAAAGAAAATTTCCTGGTTCTGTAAAAATATCTGTGGCCAAATAGTCAGATTCATTAAGTTGTTCTCCATTTATATAATAATGTCCATCCCTCACCTCAACAGTATCACCAGGAATTCCGATTACTCTTTTTATGTAATCAACGGTCTCTGTTTTTTGGAAAATCACGACATCTCCTCTTCTTGGTTCAGATAGTTTGTATGAAACCTTGTCAGCAATTAGATATTCTCCATCATGGAAATTATCTTCCATTGATCTTCCAATAACTTCATGAGGAGAAGCAATAAAGAGATAAAGAAAAACTACAAACGCTAAAGCAACAACAAACAGTTGAACAGTCTCAAATAGATTTTTGGTGAATTTTGTGAGACTGTCTTTAAATGAAGGTTCCTTAGGTTTTTCTTCAGTTTTTTCGTACATACAAATAGGGCAGATAAACTTAATTTCAATTTTTTAATGCCCGACTTCCTCTATCCTCTACCGTTACACTCTAGAGTCCAGAGTTCGTCGGACACTCATACTACATACTAAACCTTCTTTATGGCTCGTCATACGAACCCTGTCAGGGGTAGTATGGTGCCGTTACGGGGAATCGAACCCCGGTTTACGGGATGAAAACCCGCTGTCCTAGACCACTAGACGATAACGGCTAGAAGGACCATTATTTGAAAAAAGAGCTTAGCAATAGTATCAAATTAAGACAAAACAGTCTAGTTTGTATTATTTCTTTGAGAACTGTTCACCTTCTTTAAGAGTTGCTCTTCTGTATGATCCTGTATTTCTGTCTTTGATATACATTCTTCTACACTTACAAATTACCATTTCTAAGTCTTTATCAAATGGCATTACTTTTCCTTTATCCAATGGCAAAGTACAACCTGGACACATACCTTTATTTATCAACACCCTTTGAAAAGGTGATATTAATGTTTTTAGCATATTTATACTGAATAATTAACTATTAAGTATAGCACTTTAAACTATATGCCGAGGACAGGTATACTACGCAGATGCTTCGTATACCAAGGACTCTCTCAGCATCTAATCTAACTTGGCTCGCCAGACGTAGCACTTTGTGCGAAGTCTGGTGCCGAGGACAGGAATCGAACCTGCACCTCCGTAAACGGAGACATGGTCCTAAGCCATGCGCGTCTGCCAGTTCCGCCACCTCGGCGCGTCGAACTTTGTTTCACTTAATCGCCATGAAGTATATGTAAACATAACTTCACGGCTCATATCCCTTCAACAAACTTCTCCTTTACTTTGAAATATCTTCGATATTTCAAAGACTAAGAGTGAATGAAATTAACCACTCAAGCCTTTAATAAACTCGACAATGGACTCACTTACCTTAAAAATGCACGCATTTTTAAGGGTTGGCTACATAGATTTACATTTAAATAACAAGCAAGTAGAAAATCTATCTGTTTTTTTCTTAATATGATCAATGAACACGTAAAGTATACTTGAAAGCGTTGATAGAATCTAGATTTAAGGTTATAACAATGGACAGAGGATTAGTTGGCTGATATCATCTAAAAGTATGTCAAACAAGAAAATTTCCAAAGAATCTATAGAACATCTTGCAAATCTTTCGAAGTTAAAAATTGCAGAAGAAAAAAGCGAAAAGTTTTCTTCACAAATTGATTCGATTTTAGATTATGTTGATCAGATTTCTGGTCTTGATGTTAAAGAAGACTTTAAATCTCAAACCGACCTCCGTTCGATAATGAGGGAAGACGTTGTAAGTAAATGCTTAGAACAAAAGGATGCGATTTCTGGAAGAAAAGAATCCCAAATAGATGGCTATTTTATTGTTAAATCAGTGTTGAAGAAATGAAAAAACTATATGAACTTACAATCGAAGAGGCGTCAAAAAAGTTAGATGATCTTGAATTTCCATCTGTTGAACTAACAGAGGCGATAATACAAAGAATAGAAGAAAAGGAACCAGAAATAAATGCATTTATAACTGTTAGTAAAGATTATGCTTTAGAAAAAGCATATGAATCAGATGAAAGTATAGTATGCGGTGAAAGAAGGTCTATACTTGAGGGTATTCCTTATTCAATTAAAGATGCTTATGTAACAAAAGGAATTCAAACTACTGCA
>JBDRHV010000092.1:0-4622 GCA_043816465.1 bacterium
AACTCCAACGCTTGATCCTAAAGCATTTGGCTTTACTATCAATGGAAATTTTAAATTACTATATTCCACCGATAGTATTTTGCCTATTGCATATATCTCGGGAATTACAACATTCACATTTCCACTCAATGCTTGATAAGAAGCGTATTTATCCATACAAAGTATGCTTCCAGAAGCCTTGCTTCCAGTGTATTTCAATCCTATGCTATCCAGTAATGACTGAACAACACCGTCTTCCCCAAATTCACCATGCATCGCTATTAGAACAACTGAGTCCTTTGATATTTTAGAAAGATCTTCTGCCAACTCGTTTTTAGGTATCGAAAAGTTCTTCCTATCTCCAACTGGTTCAAACAACACGGACTTATAGTCCTTTCCCATTAGAAGTATTTTCACCTCATGCTTTGGATCTATATTCTTGATAATACCTTCAGTTGTAGAGAGTGAAACATCATACTCAGAAGACGGTCCTCCGCAAAAAACTACAATTTGCATCAATTTAATCGATAAATTTACATATTGATTACTTCAACGTGCATTATTATTACGTATTACATTTCATTTGACAATTAAGTAAAACTCCACTAATATCTTCACGCATCGAAGATAGCGGATCTTAGACTATGAACTCGATGTAGTTCATAGATACGCCGAGATGCATAGATTTCAAACTAATATTTATTGCTTTTGCTATGGCTAAAACAAAAGAGCAAAAGAGCGAATTATTGAATAAGTATAGAGATGCTCTAAAAGATGGAGCTAGCTATATTCTTGTTGATTCCGATCAGGTCGGTTCAAGACAGTTGACTCAATTGAAAAAGTCACTGAAAGAGAATGGAGCTAATTTCATCATTGTGAAGAATACTCTATTTAAGATTGCGGCCCAAGAGTCAGATCAACCCATTGAAGTCCAAGAACTATTGGACTCAAATGGAGTAATCATTTGTGGAGAAGATCCTACTGTAGCAGCTAAAGCTTTAGTCGAGGTTCAAAAAGAATACGGGAATTTAAATACAAAGTTTGCGGTATTATTTGGGGAATATGCTGGATCGGATAAAGTAAAAGACCTTGCAAGTATTCCATCAAGAGAGGTTTTACTCTCAAAGTTAGTTGGGTCCATGCAGGCTCCACTATCAGGTTTTGTCTCTGTCGCTCAGGGAAATGTAAGGAAACTACTTACAGTATTATCTGAGATTCAGAAAAATAAGAAATAATTTTTTAATTTACATTCACATGGCAAAAGAAAAGAATCCCGCGCAGAGTGGGACAAAGCAACCAAAGGCTGATGTGCCTAAGGCTCAAGAAACAGCAGTCAAAGAGTCTCCTACGCCAAAGGCTTCGGCGGACTCAAAGTCTCCAAAAGCTGCACCTAAGGGGAAGACTGATGTCAAACTTTCCAAAGAGGCTCAGGGTATCCTGGACTCAGTGGAGAAAATGACCGTTCTCGAACTTTCAGATCTCGTAAAATCTATGGAAGAGAAGTTTGGTGTGTCAGCAGCAGCACCTGTTGTGGTAGCAGCAGCGGCAGCAGCCCCAGCTGAAGAATCTGAGGAAAAGAACGAATACACCATTGTTCTCACAGCTTCAGGAGATCAAAAGATCAATGTGATCAAGATTGTCAGAGAGGTCACAGACCTTGGACTTAAGGACGCAAAGGATCTAGTCGAAGGTACTCCAAAAACTGTGAAAGAGAATGTTGCAAAAGAGCAAGCAGAAGAAATCAAGAAGAAACTTGAGGAAGCTGGTGCAACAGTAGAACTTCAATAATACTCGGTTCTAGCAACATTGAAAGAAGTACCACCCACCTTACATGGTGGGTGGTTTGTTGTATAATTACGTGTATCTGATTTCGATTATTGTATATTTCAGAAACTAAGTTTATTGCCCACGAAAATGCCAGAAGTAACTCAATGGTTAGTCAGTCGCGGGATATCTGAAACAATTCTTATGATTGTGGCATACATCCCTCTGATTGTCACAATAACATCAATATCGAGATATATGCTTGGCATTAAGACTTCTGGCATATATTCGTCAATGATTCTTTCCCTAGCCTATTATTTTATGGGGCTAAGACAAGGATTGATTATTACTTTCATTGTACTTGTATCTGCCTGGCTTCTGAGGTATTTTTTCAGAAAGGTTCAGATGCACTATCTTTCCAGGCTCGCAATTGTGTACGGAGGAGTGTCGATATTTATCCTATTCTTCATAATTGGGACATCTTTCATCAGAAGTGAAGATCCATTCTTTGATTTTACAGCCCTCCCAGCACTTCCACTGGCTATGATCATCTCTATTACTGACAGGTTTATCTCAAACTATATTAAGAAGGATTTGATTGGAGCACTTAGACTAACAGTAGAAACAATACTAATTGCACTATTTGGTTGGATACTAATACGATCCTATGACATTCAGACATTTTTGATTAATAATCTATGGATTGTCCCCCTTACCATAGTCATAAACCTTTTCATAGGAAGGTATTCGGGGTTTAGACTGACCGAAATTGCTCGATTCGGACAAATACTTAAAGCTCCACAAACTACACCAGAAAATGAAAAATAGTATTCTTGGAATAAATAGAAGAAACGTAGAATACATAAGACCCTACAATAATGCTAGGGCAAAGAAGATTGCCGACGACAAACTTCTTTCAAAGAAAATACTTTCGAGACATGGAATCCCTACTGCCGAAATATTCAAGATAATTCGAAACAAGAAACAACTTGATACTATGGATTGGTCAAAACTCCCCAAAAGTTTTGCATTAAAACCCAACGAAGGTACCGGCGGAAGTGGAATTATCGTTTTTTACGGAAAACAAAAATCCACCAGAGGCGGATCGGCCTCTGGCCGAAATGAAACTGGTTGGATTAGACCCGACGGAAGTATCATGTCTATATCTGAGATAAAAACTCATGTGAACAATATATTGGAAGGACAGTATTCCATGGGTAATAAGATTGATATAGCAATTATCGAAGAAAGAATAATAAATCATCCAGACCTAGTACCCTACTCCTACAGGGGGGTACCGGATGTCAGGGTAATAGTTTTTAATAGTGTCCCAATAATGGCAGAGCTTCGACTTCCTACAAAACAATCAGACGGTAAAGCGAATCTGCATGCAGGAGGACTCGGTGTTGGAATAGATATTGCAACAGGAATCACCACCATCGCAATCCAAAGACAATCAAGTAATGTACTATCGGATATATATAGGCTTATAGACAGCACCCCAGATAGGAACCTTCCCCTCCGAGGAATACAAATCCCTCACTGGAGAGAGATTCTAGAAATATCTGTGAAGTGTCAGAGAGCTTCTGGGCTTGGATATGCTGGTGTGGACATTGCAATCGATAGAAACAAAGGCCCAATAGTATTCGAGCTAAATGCAAGGCCTGGACTAGCCATTCAAACAGCAAACATGTCTGGACTTAGAGAAAAACTTGAGAGAATAAAAGGACTTAAGATAAAGGACGAAAAACATGGGATAAGGGTAGCACAGAATCTTTTCGGAGGTGAGGTTGAGGATGAGGTTAAACTTGTATCTGGTAGACAAATCATTGGCTTGGTAGAAAAAACAAGTTTTCATCCATACAAAGATCCGGAGGAAATGATAAAAATAAATCTAAAACCGACTAAGAAGCATGACAAGACCAAAGAGGATTTGAAGGTAAAGGTCCAAGTGGACACAGGAATCAGAAGGTCTATTATCTCACAAAGGTTAGCCACAAGACTTGGGTATACCGAGGCATTGAAACACTTTGACTCTTTTGACTTTCCAAGTAAATTTGACTCAAGGGAAGATGCAAGGACTGTCCTAGAGCAAAATATTGAGAAAATTGAGAGTCATCCACAAATTATTGATACTGTAATCATGAACGAAGAAGATTGTATAAGAATAAGACCAGTGATAACCGTAAAATTTAGAGTTGCAGATCAAGAGATAGAGTCGAATATGGCAATTGCTCAAAGTAAGAGTATGCCCTATCCTGCAGTAATTGGCAGAAACGATCTGATGAACTTTCTTGTAGACACAAGTAAAACATTTTCATTACATTAAACAATGGAATTCGAACAACTTCTTCACAAAACCAAAAACTATCAACTCGCCTATTATATCCAGGCTGCTGAAAAACTTGGTATTGATTGGGAGATATTGATACCTGGAACTTTAGTAGAATTCAGCAAGGGTTCAAAAAAATGGAGACAGCTGAAATCGATTTCCCCGCTAAATGATTCTGTTTCTTCAAATCTTGCTATGTACAAAAACATGTGTAGCAATTTCTTAAGAACCAAAGGTTTTAAAGTTCCAAAGAAAAAAACTATTCAAAAAATAGAAGAAATACTACAGTTTAAAAAAGTAAATAACATTCAAGATATTGTAATTAAACCTTCAAGAGGGTTTGGAGGTATGGGGGTAACAATTCTTCCAAAAAATAATAAAGAAATTAAAGAAGGTCTAATTCTTGCGGAAGAAAAATCACTGAGCAAGAAAAAATACAGGGTTATTGTGGAAGAATTTGCAAACGGTAATAATTACAGATTACTTATACTTGGAGATGAGGTAATCGCAGCTGTTATTAGAGAACCGGCAAAAGTCATTGGAGATG
>JBDRHV010000093.1:0-5186 GCA_043816465.1 bacterium
TCCTCAGCTACTGGGGTTTGAACAGAAACAATGATGTAGTCACATAATGAATACTCAGAAAAAACCTATGTGGCTCTAAAATTACACTTCTTAAAAACCTTTTTCACAAGATCATCAATACATGGATCTATACCTCTGATAGGGTTCTCACCTTCATTTAACCGTTTCACTCTTTCTTCCAAAATATCAAACCCGATTACCTCATGACCTACGTTTGCAAAAAGCATAGCTACAGGGTAACCAACATATCCCAGACCACATACGCCTACAGTCTTATGCTGAGCTGGTCGAAGCATTTTCTTTGCCATATTTATTTATTCATCAATTAAATTGGGATAACCTAATATCTTTGATTCCCACCTTCCACTTCTGTGATGTTCATATCTCTCTGTATAACACCATAAAACTTTAAGCCTTCCAGCATTTCTAACATAAGTTGGACGAAAATTGTAGCCAGATTGATTTCTTGTAATTTCTTCTACCTTTACCCAAACATCTGTACTTTTTTCCCACTTTTGTAGATTCGTTTTCTTATTTCTATCATATGGAGTCATATAGGCAATATTTACATTATCCTCATCAAGCACAGCCATAGCGGGATATGAATACGATCCAAATTGTCCAGTACCTTGTTCACTAATAATTTCAGTTTTCCACTCACCCTTAATATAATTGTGTCTCTGAACAATACCCTCCCAACCAGGATTATTACCCGGATTGTGACTATTTGACGCATAATCCTTATAGTTGATAGATACCAAGTATGGACTGTCGTTTTCATCGACCTTTATATCAGATAACCAAGTATGATCTTCTTTCCCTTCCGTCATATCAGTTTTATACACCAAGTCACCAGATTGAGGTGTTATAGGAAGGGCATATTCTTCTCCAACCGCTTTTTTCCAGGAGTCAGAATCTAGATCGTAATATGCATAATATATATCTTTATACCAACTCCCAAACTCTTTACTATTTGGACACAGGTTAAACATTCCATGAATCTGAGTTGAATCTGGATTAGTGTAATATATTCCATAAATCCTCCTAGTTCCATCAGAATCAAAGAGGAGTTGCCTCTCGCTCCAAGTAGTTCCTCCATCCGTGCTAATCAAATATACTTGAGATCTTTCCCCATCCTTCGGAAAAGAATTCTTTGCATAAAGTAAGAATATTGTCCCGTCGCTTAACTCAATTAATGTCGGATATTCAACATGAATATCAAAAGTATACGCATCTTCCCATTCAGATATATCCTCAGAATTTACAGAACGACGAATTTGAGCAGGAAGATCATCATAGATAGCTGTTGATGCTACGAGTATTTTTTCGTTGTGAATGGAATTCTCTCCTTTTTGATGCAGAAGTACTAGCACTGAAGGGCTTGAATGATCATCCCCTCTAGCCCAATCTGACCATAAGTTTACAGCATTACTTAAATATTTCTCTTCTTCATCATAGAAAACAATGTCTACTTTTGCCTCAGAAGTGTAATATCCAATGTATGTTCTGTCATTCTCCCCACTATAATGAAAAGCACCAAGTGAACCAGAAGGGGACATAGTGAATATTCCGTCAGATGCTATAAGCATACCATCGAAATACTCCTTGTCCATAAAGAAATGTAATAACAGAATAAATAAACTAACGAAAAAGAATGGCATCCATATATTTTTCCATATATTTGGATGCTCCTTTGCCATTTGCATTTTTTCTATCAAACTTATTTCTTTCCAAAGGATTCTATCACCTCTACTATCTTCTCCACATCCTTCTTTGTCACAAACGGATTTACTGGTAACGAAAGTGCCTGCTTTGACAACATTTCTGATACTGGGAAATCTCCCTCCTTATATCCCATCTTCATAAAATGAGTATGCATATGAAGAGGTTTTGGATAGTAGATACCTGCACCTATCTCTTTTTCTTTCAAGTGGTCCATAAGTTCGTCCCTTGAATGACCATATTCATCGGTCACTCTTATTGTGAACTGATGGAATACATGGGTATTACCATCCAGCACCTTCGGAGTAATTATTCCTTTCACTTTAGATAAACCTTTAGTGAGCATCTTCGCATTCTCCTGCCTTGTGCTTATTATCCTGTCTATCTTCTTCATCTGCTCGACACCTATCGCTGCAAGCACGTCTGTCATTCTATAGTTGTGTCCAATCTCAATATATTCATATCTCTGCTTCTCACTTTGACCATGATGCCTATACAGCTTTACACTTTCCACTATCTCTTCATCATCGGTAGTAATCATTCCACCTTCACCAGTTGCAATATTTTTCGTGGCATAAAGCGAAAAAGCTGCTACCTCACCAAGTTGTCCTGTAACCTTTCCATTTCTTATTGCACCAATCGCCTGGCAAGCATCCTCAAGTATTTTGAGACCATGTTTGTCTGCAATCTTTTTCACTGCTTCGTAATCATATGGTTGACCATATAAATCTACTGGAATAATTGCCTTTGTTTTATCGATAATTTTTTCTTCAATTTTTGACGGGTCAATATTGAAATCATCCTCTCTCACATCTACAAACACTACTTTTCCACCTTCCATAAGTACAGGGTTAGCAGTCGCTACAAATGTAAAAGGTATCGTAATCACTTCATCTCCATCAGAAATTCCCAATGCTCTTACGGCAGCATGAATTGCAGTCGTACCATTTGAGAAAGCTACTGCATACTTGGTTCCACAAAGTTCTTTAAACTGATTTTCCAATTCCTCAACTTTTGGACCCTGTGCAAGCATCCCAGACTTAAGTACATCTACAACTGCATTTATTTCTTCATCTTCGATTAATGGTTTTGAAATAGGGATCATTAAATTCAAATAATAAATTATGTTAATTCATATTCTTCTTTATCTCTCACTTCACCCGATACCCTACCTGGATTTCCAACAACGACTGAATAATCTGGAACATCTTTTGTAACAATTGCACCTGACCCAACCATTGCCCCTTTCCCAATAGTAATATCATTTGCCACTAATACTGCACCAGCACCTATCGACGCATCATCCTCAATTGTAATAGTACCTAGCTTCCAATCATCCTCTCCACGTAATCCACCGCCCGGTTTTCTTGCCCTTGGCCAAAGATCATTCTTTGTGAGACTGTTAGGACCAAAGAAGACACCGTTTCCAATTTTAACCCCATGGTATATTAGTACACCATTCTGAAACTTACACTCATCTCCAATTACAACTCCTGAATCAATAAACACAGAATCACCCACGACACAATCCTTGCCAATTATGGCTCCATTTCTCACATGGCTGTTGTGCCACACCTTTGCACCATCCTTTAGAACTACCTCATCCTCTACCAACGTATTATTCCCTACAATACACCCTTTTCCAATTCTTACTCTTTCACCTATAATACAATGATGAATTACAGAGTCTTTACCGATCTCTGTATCTTTTCCAATAACAGCATCAGGATGAATTTTCACATTACCGTTTAATATCTTGTACTCTTTCAGATTGAAGCCATCTTTGAAATTCTTACTTTTCTTTGTCATATACTGCTTCAATAAATCTAATAGAGTAGGCAGCATCTGAAATAGGAAATCCCTCTCCCTTTGCAATTTCCTCATAAAGAATTGGATGGTTTGGACATGAACCCACATGAGTTCCATACGAATTTGGTGCCAAAGCTTCTCCTGCTTCCTCTTTCATTTTTTCCCACTTCTTTTGGTCTTTCTCATCTTCAAAATCAGCCCTCACTACTTTGTCCAAAGCATTTCCACCGATTTCTACATACCCCTTTGATCCCATAATCTGCACAGAGCATTCGAGATTTGATGGCTCGACTGCAACATTTACTTCTATTGTGCCTGATGCACCGTCCTTATATTTCAAAATAGAGTAGAGTGTATCCTCAAATGGAATACTCATATGCTTATGATTGAATGTCTCAGTTGCAAGTACAGAGGGTACCCCAAACATACATTGAATCACATCCATATAGTGGATAGCATATTCATATAGCGATCTTCCACCTTCCTCCAACTTCCCCCTCCAATCCATAAAATATCCCTCCGGCCTTTGCCATCTTTGAGTAAATACTACGCTCCTTATATCCCCAAGCATTCTATCTTCTACAGCTTGTTTCATAACCTTTACGGTTGGATTGTATCTAACCTGAAGTACACAGTATGCTTCCTTTCCAAGTTTATCAGCCTTCTTCTGAATCTCTTCTACTTTTGATGCTTCAAATGCCACTGGCTTTTCAACAATAATGTTATATCCGGCATCAAGTGCATCTAGTGCCATCTGATAGTGAAGATGATTAGGAGTTGCAACTACTACGAAGTCCATCTTACCATTCATCTCTTTCAGCATGTCTTTGTAATCAGTAAAGCCTGGTACCTTATTGTCCTTAAGAGCTTGATCAAGAACATATTTGTCAATATCACATAATGCAACAAGCTCAAAATCTTTTGAATTAGTTTCTATCGATTCAAGATGACGAACTAATATATGCCCACATCCAATTATTCCTACTCTTCTTTTTGCCATGTAAGTAAATTATAAAAATAAAATATTCGTACCGTTTGCAGAGTCCATTCTACTCAAAAAGATGTCCACATTCAAACTATAAGTTCTTTATATAGCTTACCTAAATTATCAAGATTCTTCTTCCAGTCATATTTTCTCTCAACTTTCTCCCTGCCATTTTCTCCCATTCTTTTTCTCTCTGATTCATCTTCCAACAGATATTCAATTTTTCTAGAAATTCCCTGTATATCATCGAAATCCAATAGATATCCATCCTTGTCATTACTTATAACTTGTTTTATCGCCTCATTATTACACCCAATTACCGGAATTCTGTTACTCCAAGCTTCAAGATACACAATTCCAAAAGAATCCGTCTTTGAAACCATAGAAAAAATATCTCCAGCAGCGAAGAGGTCCCATTTCTCCTCATCAGAAATATCATCAATATTTACAATCCATTTTCTATATTTTTCCTCCAGACTATCTAAATAATTTGAGAATTCTTCTCGCTTCATCCCAGCAAAAACAAGATGAGCCCTTATATTCTTATCCCAAATATTTTTCATTGCCTCAACAAGGTTATAGCTACCTTTTTCTTCATTTTTTGAACCTACTTGAAAGACAATTGGATATTTCAATTTATAATTTTTCCTAAATTTCTCACCATCTCCAC
>JBDRHV010000094.1:0-5171 GCA_043816465.1 bacterium
AGATAAATTAAAACCATAACCAAAGCATTCACGTACTCACTGTCTTTATCCACCTCGCTCATAAGCTGCATTATTAATATTCCTAATGTTGTGGAAAAAATCATCCACAGTACAGTAAAGAATCTTGAAAATGCCGAAACGCTAAGTATTTCCTGTGCTAGACTTATCCCATCCCAGTTCCAGAAATCTCCATTTATAGACAAAAACATCTGGATTGCAATAAACAAAAAGGAAATAAAAACCGTTGACTTGATTAATAACCTCTTGATCGAATCATCTGAAAATTCAAAAACCTTAAGTGCCATCCAAAAACTAAAATACCAGACAAAATTAGAGAAGATATACTCAATATTATATGCGTCAAATCTAAGAACAGTGAGAAAATTACCAATTACAAGCATCAATATAGCCCAGAAGAAAAACTTTTTGAGCTCAGAAAAGTCTGATACCCTACTCCAACCGTATTTCCAGATAAGGACCGAAAGTACTATAAGATTTATACAAAGCATTATAGTCATTTTATTCGCTTGTAATACATTTATTTAGTATCTCAAGATTCTTTAAAGCCTCTACCGCTCCCCTCACAACACAAAACATCGGATCTTCTGCCACATAAGAAGGAACTCCAGTTGCCTTTGTAAGTAACAAGTCTAGATTATTTAGTTGAGAAGTTCCACCACTAAGTACCATACCTCGATCAATGACATCTGATGACAGCTCTGGTGGAGTAACCTCAAGCACTTCTTTGATAGCGTTTATTATGCTATTCAACGGCTTTTTCATTGCCTCAACTGTATCGTTAGAATCCAAAGTAATTGACCTAGGCATTCCGCTTGAGCTATCTCTACCCCTCACTTCCATCTGCTTTGGATCTTTTATCTCCAAGGCACTTCCAATCTCTATCTTTATCTTTTCAGCCGTCTGTTCACCAATAAGAAGTCCGTGTTTCCTCCTAATATGAGAAATTATTGAGTCATTCAAAGCATCTCCTGCTACCCTCATTGAATTTGAAGCAACAATCCCGTTTAGGGAGAGAATTGCAATTTCCGTTGTTCCTCCACCCAAATTTACGATCATATTACCAGCAGAGGTATGAATCGGTAATTTTGCCCCAATTGCTGCAGCCAATGGTTCAGGGATAAGCCATACCTTTCCACACCCAGCCGATATTGCAGCTTTCTTTACAGCTCTTCTTTCTACAGATGTGATTCCAGCAGGTACACTTATCATTACTTCTGGTCTGACAAGTCTGGTACTCCCCATTGCTTTGTCTAAAAAGTATCTAAGCAAAGCTTCAGTAACTCTATAGCTAGCAATAACTCCACTTCTGAGAGGTCTTTTTACAATAATTCCTTCAGGATTTTTTCCTATCATCACTTTGGCATCCTCTCCTACAGCCACAACAGAAAAGTCTTCTGCATCAAGTGCTACGACGGTAGGTTCGACAAGGATCACACCTTGTTTTTCAGAAAAAACTATGGAATTTGCGGTACCAAGATCTATTCCAAATCGCTTGCTAATCATACGGCGATTATATCATTCCAATGCTTATCTTGAAAGCTAAAATCCACACTGATATACTACACTCATGAAGATTAAAAAATTGGGAGGTTTTATCTCCCTTATTTTTGTACTCATATTGCTCGCAGCTGGTACCCTATTCGTTTATTACTATTCAAAAGGCTATAGAATCGACATATTAAACGGAGAAATAGAGAGAACCGGAGTGATCACTGTAGAAACTATTCCAAGAAGGGCAACAATATATGTAGATGGAAAAGAGAAAGGAAAGAGCCCAAAAGCAATTACTGACCTTACTGAAGGAGAACATACAGTACTAATCAAAAAAGATGGTTACCAGGACTGGTCAATGACCGTAACCGTTGTACCTGAACAGTCAATCCCTGTCGAAATAGTAATGTTTTATTCCACACCCCTCTCAGATCTTATCTCACTTCCTGATATTGATACCTACCAGATAGATAAATTTTATACAGACAAGAATAATCAAATAGCTATTTTTACAGTAATGGAAGAAACAGAATCAATACTACAAGTTTGGGGATATCCTATAAACAGAAGATTCTGGGAATTGGAGACAAACCCTTACCTAATAACAGAATTCAACATCCAAACAACAGCTACTGAGGTTCCAACTCCGATAATTGACCCTGATAATTTCGAGATTCTAATCTCTCCGAATTCACAAAGAGCTATATTAAGCTCTACTGTTAACTCGGAAAATAGCTATTTTCTTTTTTATACTGACAGATATGTCGAAGAACCAGCAGAACTTGATAATCTAAAGTTCACTGGTGATGTTACCCCTACCTGGTCTGAAGATTCTCAATATTTAGTCTTTTCAAAAAACAATGAGTTGAGAACAATCAATGTTGACTCCATAGTACAGACAATAATTGCTGAAAAAACAGAAAAAGATGAGTTTATTTGGACATCAACTGATACCTCTCAGCTATATTTCGTAGAAAAAAGGTCAGCCGATTATAGTATCGTGAGGATCCGGGCTACAGGAAATAACAAGTCTACAGTCATCGAAAACGTTGTTTCTCTGAGCTCTCTTTCGTATACTGACGATTCAGAGCCAAAGTCTTCTGTGGTAAACGATATCCATGTATCAGAGAATGGAGATTATCTAATAATCATGGAGACGGAGAGAATCTTGGTGTATTCATTCAAAGAGGATGAATTCTCACTCTACCCCGCAGAAAACCCGGTATTTCTAAGTTTTTCACCAGAGGGAAATAAATTTCTATACACAAATGGAAACAATCCAAACCTTTTTGAATATAATATGATAGTAAGCAGCGGTGATCCCATACACGTTTTAGGACCTAGGACACTTCTGGATATTCATACGGTATATTCACCCAGATATTTTGCATGGGATCCTGACGAGAAATCAGTCTTATTTACAAATCTGAATTCGGACAATGCCACATATACTATTCACAGTTTAAGTATTGATGGATTAAACGAATATGTAGTATATGGATTGTCACATAACGATAAGTTTGCTATTGGAAACTCAGGTAAATATCTTGTTGGGGTTTGCGAAGACGAAATGTTGTGCAAAATAACGGTGAGAGAATAATTTCTACTCCTTTTTTAGCCACACAAGGTACTCCGTATTCCCTTTTCTTCTTCCTTTGACAGGAGAGACTACAAAATCAACGATTTTTAGCCCTGTTTTTTCAATTTTATTTAGGACATTATTTAATATTACTTCTGATTGTTCTAAGACTATTTCTTTCCCATCCCACTCACCATCACTCTCATACTGCGGCTTTACAAGGGTCACAATATCAGCACCTTTTTTGCTTAACTGGTAAGCTTTTGGAAGAATTTGATCCTGCTTCGTCCATCCGGTATCAATTGTCACCAAATCTACCTCTTCTGGGAGTATGACGTTGAGTGCGTTTGTTCGCTCCATGACAACAACTCTTGGATCATTTCGAAGCTTCCAATCGAGCTCCCCATATGAGGTGTCAACAGAAAATACTTTTGTAGCCCCATTCTGAAGAAGACAATCCACAAAACCTCCAGTGCTTGATCCCAAATCAGCACAAGTCTTATCTTTAACATCGATTTTGAAGTGTTTTAAACCAAAATCAAGTTTTTCTCCCGCCCTCGAGACAAACATGAACTATTTCTTATAAATAACGTTAGAAACTGTGGCTAGCCATGTACCCAACGTGGTACATGGCGCACCAGGCGGGAGTCGAACCTGCAACCTACGCGTTAGGAGTGCGTTGCTCTATCCGTTTGAGCTACTGGTGCATATATAGAATTCTAACAATAACCCAAAGAAAATACTACTCTCCACTTTCACTTTTTATTATCTCAACAAGCTTTTTGTAAGACTCGTAGTGATGGTTATCTATAGGCTCTTTAGGGTTCACGTATTCTATAGCCTTATAGTTTTTTATGTTCAACTTTTCCAAAAAGACTTTTAAGGTGGCAAAACTACAAGCTGGATCTTTCAACTTCTGGACAAAAATTAGTTTTGTTTGAACATCATTAAGAAGATTCAAAATATCATTGAACTTATTTTCTACAAGTGAAAGAGGAAAACCCACCATTACAACATACTTAGGCTGATTTTTAAGCTTTTTTAGCATCTTTGTCGCCACAACACATCCAATACTCTTAGCCACTATTACATAATCCTCCCAACCTTCAACCTCTTCTATAGCCTTTTGGGTTTCTTTTTCAACATCTGCTAACTGCTCACCTGATACCCAATGATCATAATGAATCGCTATTACTTCACCAAACTTTCCCTTACAATAAGCACCAAACCTATCAATCCACTCTTCATTTCCTAGAGAAATACCTGGTAGTAAAAGAATGTTCATTGTAAACAAATTCTATCACCGCAGTCTTGGTTTTTCCACTATAATATCATTATGGAGGGAAAAACCATAAAAATAAAATGCAAATGTGGATTTCTACTATTTAAGTATTTCAAATCAAAGAGAGGGCGACTCCAGAAGTGTTACCTTCCGAGAATTAAGAAGGATTACGTAGGGATTATTGATTTACCGAATGGATCTACGCCAAATTGTCCTCAGTGTAATGGAAATATTGGCAGAATAACCATCATTCATGGTCTGCCATCCCTGAAGATCAATCATGGGACAGTTGAAAAAGTCAGGACTTAGTTATTATTCGATCTTATTTATCTCTGAAAGAAGTTCTTCCTTTTGTCCCACTCCATAAAAACCCTCAATTTTCCCCTTTAGTTTACCATTCTCAAAAAACAATAGGCACGGGTACTTGCTGATTGAAAATTTCTTCAGACTCTCAGTATTTTTGATTAAAACCTTACGATAAGTTGTATATTCACTGTCTCTGAATAATTCTTTGACGGGAATACATTTTAGCAAACACTCAATTGTATCTTCGGAAATTGCTTCTATTGCAACTTTACCAGGATATTTCAGTACCTTTGATTCAATTTCAGATTCATCTACAACATAATGATCCGGTAGCATTTGTGCCCCATATCTATTCACAAACAGGTCACTGATTTTTCTTGGATCTTTTTCAACCTGCTTCTTAATTAACTCATATTCCTCCTTATTAGCAGTAAAATAGATTGCACCTACAGGACAACACGCACATTTTCCGCATTCCTTACATTTAGATTC
>JBDRHV010000095.1:0-2088 GCA_043816465.1 bacterium
CATAGTTCGGGAAGAATTCGGAAAATTAAAGTGCCACGAGTGTGGAGTGGAATTGGATGGAGATTCATTGTCTTCTATTGTGGCAGCAAGATGCAAGGCATTCATTGTGAGGGAAGTAACTCAGTGAGTAAGAAAGAATTACAGTTTGATGAAGCATTGCAGTATATAGGCGATTTGCTTGGCAGCGATGCTGAGGTTTCATTAGACAGAAAGAAACGAGAACAATATGCTAATGATCCCATAGCTTTTTGCCATGATGTTCTTGGGGTAAAACTATGGGAGAGGCAAGAGGAGATTCTTCTTAGTATTAGAGATAATGAGAGAACCACAGTAAGAAGTTGTAATTCAGCAGGGAAATCATTTGTAGCTGCTTGTGCGGTATTATGGTTCTTAAAATGTTTTGAGTCATCGACAGTTGTTACCACAGCCACTACACAGAGACAAGTAAAAGATGTTTTGTGGAGAGAGATAGCTGCTAGATATCATTCAGCAAGAGAGCCGATTGGTGGCAAAATGCTTACCACATATCTGAACATGAGTTCGAAAGAAAAGTGGTTTGCTACTGGGTTTACTACGAGAGATCAAGATCTAGAGCGATTTCAAGGATTTCATAATGAGTCAATTCTAGTGGTTGTGGATGAAGCATCTGGGGTGGGAAGAAGTATTTTTGAAGCCATAGAGGGGCTGCTGGCTAGTGGCATAACTGTTCGATTGTTATTGATTGGAAATCCATTGGATGAAGCTACAGTATTTGGGGATAGTTTTAAATCCTCAAGCTATAATAGAATACATATTTCTGCTTTTGATACTCCAAATGTTAAGATGGGAAGGAAAGTATTTCCTGGGCTGATATCACAAGAATGGGTAGACGGAAGAGGACAGGAATGGGGAGAGAATAGTCCTTTGTACCAGATTAGAGTATTGGGAAATTTTCCAGATCAATCTGAGGATACTTTGATTGCGTTCTCTTGGATACATGGAGCTATAGAAGCAGATGTTCTATCATCGTCAATGGAAAAAGTAATTGGTATGGATATTGCCAGATTTGGTTCGGATGAAACAGTGGCAATATATCGGGAAGGGGATGAAGTAAAAGAAATTCGTTCTTGGAAACATAAGGATGTAATGGAGTCGGTCGGAAGATTGATTTCTTTTTTTGATGAGATTAATGCGGATTATGCAAATATAGATGAAATAGGTATAGGGTCTGGGGCTGTGGATAGAATGAAAGAACAGGGGTATAGAGTAAATGGTATAAATTTTGGGGCTTCAGCAATAAAAAAGGATACCTATTTGAACCTTAGAGCGGAAGCCTACTGGAATTTAAGAAAGAGATTTCAAGAGAGAAGAATATCCATTCCTGAAAATGATCAGAATCTAATTAACGAGTTGTCCCAATTGAAATATGATTTTCTCTCTACAGGAAAAATACGAATTGAGTCAAAAGAGGATATAAAAAAGCGAATAGGTAGAAGTCCAGATAGAGCGGACGCTCTAGCACTAGCATTTATGGATCCTATGGGCCAAACAGAATCCATGGGAATGATTGATGATTTATTTGAGAGTGGACCAAAGAGCGAGGGGGTATACAAAACTGGCAAAATAGGGTATAATATAAGGGGAATAGTATGTCCTTCTTGTGGTAAACAAACAACTGCTCGTGGAGGAGAACGATTTGTTTGCTTCCAGTGTGGAAGTGTGGTAGATGAAAATCGTAATGTGGTTGGGAAGAAAAATCTGCTGGATAATGTATTCGAAGAAGTAAGTAATTGGAGGGGATTCGATGGACTTTTCGGTAACAAAAACATTTAGAGACAAGTTAGGTAGATATCGTATTCATTATCATTCTGAAACAGGGGTGTGGAGAATTTATGATCTTCATGATGAGGATTTGGATCAATATAGTGATTTAGAAGCGGATATTCCAGACGATTCTTCTGCAGTAACCATTTTATCTGAGGGAGCAGTAGAAGCTTTGCTGGAAGAAATGCAAAGAATTGGCTTTTTGGGTAGGGTAACAAAGGATTTGCGTGGCAATATAGATGAGGAGAAAACGTGTGGGTGCGAGGATTTAAAGGAAAAAGTTAA
>JBDRHV010000096.1:0-2272 GCA_043816465.1 bacterium
AAACTTCAATGGAGACATGAAATGTTTGGTTTTTTGAGGTCTTTTTTCGTTGAAATATCTTAGAGAACTTAAGTTTATCTTATGGAGGCTTTTAAACGACGTAAAGGTTCTTTCTCTATAGACTTCTTCAGCATCAACTCGATGTGTACGTTCAACATGAGAATTGGCTCGAGGATAGGCTGGAGGGATCAGATAGTGCTCATAGCCAAATAGTCTGCATTGAAGAGTAAAGGGATGTGTTTTTGTGATTTCCGGATGCAATCTCCAAGTGAATTCAAAACCATTGTCTGTCTGAATCAGTTTAATTGGGAAAGGATAGAAAAGTCTTACTTTCGTAAGAAAATCAATACTTGCTTGAGGATCATGATGATCATAGATCATCTTACACTTGATTCCAGTAGCAAGATCCATTGCAGTGTATTGATAGACCCAGCGGTACTTCTTTCCTAGCTTCTTAGCAATTTCATCAATTAGTTTCACATACTTCACATCAATCTGAATCTTTTCTCCCGGAAGATACTTTGGGGCTTCATAAGTAGCGTTTACCCTTCTTTTATACTTTCTTTCCTTAATTAGTCCTTCCCGCTTCAGAGTTTTGTAAATACCGGTTACGGACACATAAATAGTGTACTTATCTCGAAGAGTGAACCAGATATATTCTGCTCCTCTATTAGTACGTTTACGGATCTTCTTGATAAGTTTAATAACCGTTTCTGGATAAGCTTTAGGATTTGTTTGTGGCTTACGAGAGTAAGCAATTAATCTTAGGTATTTGGCATATCCTTTCCCTTTACCACTGGACCTCAAATCCATTCTCTTCTTCCAGTAGTAAAATCTACTCCTAGTAATACCGTATTTCCTGCATACCACAGACACATTCCTACACTTCTTGTACTCCTTAAACCACTGATATCTGATCTTTGCTAGCTCTTTTTCTTTTACTTCCTGCTTAATCTGATGTAATTGTTTCTTGGACATCGTGTTTAGGTTATGAATAAGTCATTCTTATCCTACACGGTGTCCTAAATGTGTGTGTATTGTTTATCGAAAGATAAAGAAACCCTGCAGAAGATGAGATACATAGGTAACACCCCAAAGTTGGGTATAATACTCAACTCGAAAGAGGGAAACCATTAAGTATCTTAATCTTCTTTTTATGGAAACAACAACAGTACATCGTCTCCCTTGGGGTTTCCACTGGGTAGACGACCTTGCAAACATCTTCCAGGTCTCTTTACTGGCAAGAAAGACCGATATATCCCGTGAGGCTAAGAAACGTCTCCAATGGATGGACCACTACCGGAAGACGAAGAATGTAAGCCTCACTTGTCGGTACTTTGGAATCAGGCCCAAGACGTTTTACAAATGGAAGAAGAGATTTGACCCATACGACCTCACGAGTCTTGAAGACAGAGGTCGTTCACCAAAGAACAAGAGAAAACCCGAGATCACCCCTGAACAGGAATCTCGAATTATCTCTCTTCGCAAAGAGTTTATCCGACTGGGAAAACTCAAGCTAAAGAGATTATATCAGGTGAAGTATGGAGAGGAAATATCGAGTTGGAAAATCCAGCGGGTGATCCAAAAATACAAGCTCTATTACAATCCTAAAAAAACGGCAAAAGTGGCCAGGAAAAGGCAAAGATCGAAGAAAAAGAAGAGACTGAATGAGTACCGTAAGAGAAAGGAAAAAGGACTACTCATAGTTCTCGACGTCATTGTGATCTACTGGAATAGTATGAAGCGATATATTTTCACTGCAATTGATGAAACAGGCAAAGTGGCTTTTGCTAGAATGTATTCTACGAAGAGTTCATGGGTAGCAAAAGACTTTTTAGAACGAGTACTGTTTCTTTTTAGCAATGATCAGAAGAAGAAGCTCAAGGTGGGACACGACAACGGATCTGAGTTTCATGGCTACTTCACGAAAGCTTGTGAGACCTTAGGAATCGAACAGCTCTGGAGTCGACCAAAAACACCAAAGGACAATCCTGTGTGTGAACGATTCAATCGAACTTTAGAAGAAGAATTCATTCAGCTTGGAAATTTTACTCCTGATTTGACCATTTTTAATCGCAATCTTACTGAGTGGCTCATCCACTACAATTTCGTTCGACCACATGAAACTCTCAAATATCTCACCCCTATGGAATTCGCCTCACAACAAAATCATTTGTTACCGATGTACTCATCCTGTACAAATACTTGCAATTTTACAAAAAGTCTGATAGGATTAACTTGGTCGTAGATACTGCGGAAGGATATTGCGAGC
>JBDRHV010000097.1:0-7647 GCA_043816465.1 bacterium
TAGCTTCTGCTCCTGCTGGGGCACTAGATTTTGCATCACCTTTCAACTCCTGCTCAAGTGAATCCTCCACAAGAACCCACCTTGAATCCTCTGTCTTACCGCTAAGCTCATCCAAAGCTTCTTTATCTAAAGACTTCTTAAGCTTCGCTATGATGCCATCGATATCTGCCTGAGCGACAACTCTCAATTCTTCCTCACTTCCACCTGCGAAAGCGTCTACATTTACAGCATACACATCCCCAAGATTGAAACTCGACACCGTGAACTGTGTACCAGCAACAAGGTTGTACTGATCACCAATCTTTTGAGCAGTAACATCCGACTCACCCATCGTAGCAGGCTCAGTGAGAGTGACTGGAGATAATACTACTGAGTTTTGTGTCACAAAGTTTACTCCACCATTTGAAAGTACAGTACCTGCATTCAATACCACCTCTTCTTCGATACTTTTGTTGTATATCAATACAGCACCAGTGGCCTTCTCACCCTGATACTCAATTCCGGTAGTCCCAGCGGTATCAGATCCGTTTTTTTCCACCTCCTCAGTCTTTGCTGGTACCACAAGATCTTTCTCGTCAATGCCATCCTCATTTACATCTGCAGTTATCTCGCCGCTGTATTCCACCGAAATACTGTCTACCTGAAGAGTAATAATAACTTCAGGAAGGTACCGAGAAGCTGCAAAAGTACCGCCAGCAAATACTAACAACAAACCCAACCCTACAATTGCAATTATCTTCTTTTTACCTTTACCTGCAAAAATATTTTTAATGAAAGATAGATCAAACTTTTTCTTTGGCTTATGGATAATTGGAGAAATCAATGAAGATTTCGGCACATCCATCTTTGGTTTATTTACACCAAGAGGCTTAATCTCTGCCTCCATACTCTGCTTTTCGTCCTTCGATAACCCCTGAAGTTTAAACTTCGAAAAGTCACGACCTACAAAACCACCCTTTTCCAAAGATCTTGATGATGGCCTTAGTATCTCTGGTTTAAGCTGCTCTTCCATATTTTCAGATGGAGAACCTTTTACTACTGGATTACTATCTACCGTCATTTCAAAATCTCCCACCTGTACCTTTCTTGTCCCGCTTACCCCGCTATGTACTTCACCGTCTTTCTTAACAGAATTTGTTATATCTTCAGCAACGTTATTTTTTTCTAACTCGTCATTGTTGTACATAGCGGGACTAGCGGGATCTATCACTGATTGTGCAGCAGAAGGAATAAGCTCACTATCATCTATCTCCTTGGCCTTCTCTCTTCTCACCTTTATCTCTTCTTCCCTGTTTTCTGCAGCAATATCAGCTTCTTTCCAAGCCATATCATCCACAGAACTTACAGATCCTCTTACCGTAATACCGACAGACCTGGCTAGAGATTTCCCTGATTCATCATCTGTAACTACAACAATCTTCTTACCCTTTTTATCAGCAGCCTCAGCTAACAACTCTAATGAAACGGTGCTAACTAATAAATCACTTCCCTCTGGGATTGATACTAGCACTCTCTTTTCCTTACTATCCTCAACCTTATCTAAGATAAAAGTCACCTCATCCTCGAAGTTCACATTTATAGTATCAACTGCGGTTGGACTTGATCTTTTGCTTAACCTCGGCGAAGTCGAAGGTTTCGAACCCTTTGACGGAGACGGGTTAGATTGTTCCTTTTTCATTGAATTTGCGATTTTCTTTGTCATCTCTTTATTATTAAATAAAAAATCAAGTCGGCATTACGAAGTAATGACGCTCTGGATATTTTATTCTATCCCACGCAAATCTCGCCAATCCTGCAGGAGTAATATCCATTGCATCTTTCAGGCAAAACTTTTTATCTATTACCATATCAAGCTTCTCAGGAGTCATGACATATACCTTTGGAAATCTCATAAATCTTAACTCCTTAGTCCAAGGATACTCGATAATTGCCCTTTTGACATCCGGTAGCAAAGCTCCACCTCCACAAAGATATATAAAAGGTGGATATTGGTCTACTCCCTCCATGTTTGAAAGTGCTATTCTCAGCCCTTTTGCCCACACCTCAAGATCTTTCGAGATAAGACTCCTTACTTTGGATGAAATATTCGAATCCAACTCTCCGTTTGAATACCTTATCTTTCTCTCTTCCCCATGCCTATAATCAAGGTTCATCTCAGTAGCAATCCTCTTTGAAATAATCCTTCCTCCAAAGGCATAAATCTGGGTATCAGATACGCTTCCTTTTTCTACCAAAGCTACATCTGTAGTTCCACCACCAACGTCTACAAAAATCCCACTGAAATTTTTCTGAGACGAACCTTCCATCACTCGAGCCATAGCAAAAGGTAGAGAAACTATCTCCATAATCTCCAATCCCAATTCACCTGCAACTTTCCTTAAGGAATCAACGTAGGTACAAGGGGCAAATGATGCATAAAAATGAAGTTTTACTTTATCTCCAGTAAATCCTACCAAACTATCTACTGGCATCTCACCAATTTCTAATCCAGTAATAGTGATATGTAGAATTTCAATATCTTCTGAGCTTATTCCGTACTTCACCGACATCTGCTGTCTTCCGTCCTGCATAACCTTTTCCTTCACCTTCTCATATATACTATTTTGTTCGCTTAGGTTCACCTCTGTCGCTGATCTATCTTTTCTTGAGTAATTCACAACAATCGATACCCCATGGACCAATTCCCCTGCAATTCCCATCACAACTTTGCTTGGAAGATCCTTTTCATCAAGTCCCTTCACAATCTCTTGAATCCCGGATTTACAGTTTGATAGCACCCTATCGAGAGATTGTATTACTCCAGCTTTCATAGCAAGGCGTGGCTGAAGGATACGGACGGAGTCCAAGATATGCACACCAAGATCACTACATCTAAAAAGAATAATCTTAAGTACCTCAGTTCCAATATCAAGTGCAAGAAACTTCTCTTCTGTAAACCGAGGCTTTGGAGTTGTTTTTGTAAAAAATGGCAGTTTCACAATTGAAAGTATAACACAGGTAAAGCCATTAGATTAAGTAAAAAAACAAATAAACAATATCTTCTAATATCATGTATAACCAGAACCTTGTCGTAGTCCTGAGCTTGTCGAATGACGAAGACAGGTATATCACAGGTTACAGATGTTCGGGGACAGTTCCTGATAGGGACTGTCCCCATTTTCTAATAGAAGGTAGCGGGGTCTAGGGTTATGTCATTGTATCTCCGGAGAAGCGAAGCGACTTCCGAAGTCTATCCATCGTGATCCGGAAGCTGTAATTGCCATTCAAATCCTTTTCTCATTCTCATATGGATAGACTCTGGCAGGCCAGAGATACCGCTTGAAGTAGGTCACCCGTCTCCACCTACCCCTATCCCACGCAAAGCGGGGCAAGCTGCTACGCTCCAGGGTTCGGCGAGGCAGACGACTAAACAGTAAAACAGTTCCTGATAGGAACTGTCCCCATTCCCAAGCAAGGACAGTCCTTGACCAAAAAACGACATGAAAATCGAAGAAAATCTCTTATTTATATCGGCTTAACAATCTTTTGCTGGGGACAGACCTTGACGAGAACGGCAGGGACTGTCCCTAGGGATTTGTATTGAACAGATACCATCGATTAGAAGGTCACGATAATCATTTGTATAACCAGGAAACCTTTGAACGAAAATAAATACAACCTTACTTTTCTGTCTTTCCTTCAGAAGAAACGAAGAATTTCTTTCTATCTTTCCCAATCGTCAACTCAAATTGAGCCTGAACCTTAGGGATAAGATAGTAAGTCCACACGTTTACTATTGTGACAAGACTTTCCAATGTCCACCACCAGGCTTTAAAGAAAATTGAACTCTCTTTGGGTGGAGCACCATAATATTTGTATATGAAATATTTCTGCGGAATCTGGAATAGCATACTTATGGTAAGCATTATGCTGATAATCCTTGGAAGTAAGTAAGAAGTACTTGAAAATTCAAGTTCGCGATTAATCAACGTAAGAAGTGGCATCGAAAAAGATAACAGAATACTCATCGTGAGAAAAAAATTGTATGCTCTAAATAGCACCATAAATCTGTCGAGCTTCCTTATCAAACTAATCTTCCTGTTCTTCGCCATCCCTTGGAGAGCTATACACATAATAAGCACTCCCCAACCCCACCGGAGTTGTTGTTTATAAAGCGATTTCAGTGAACTGATCCTATCTTTTCCCTCCACCGCATCCATTGTGACCGGAAGGTAGAACTCTACTCCCTCAAAATCTCCATCTTTATGAAGAAGTGCATTCCAGTAAAAATATGTATCTTCAGCTCCAGTACTTGCATCCCAATAATTCATATCCTCAAGTAGTTTGAAATTTGCACAGTAACACGAGAATGTCTGCTTACTTTTCCTCATGGCTACCCATTCCGATAAGACACCAAGAGTAAGAGCTGCACTAAACATCCTAGTAATAGAGGGTACTCTCCAGTAATTATTTGAATATATCAGTATTGCAGGAGAGAAAAATTTACTCGTCCTTCTAGGAGATTTGAGATATTTGTATGTCAAGGCGGAAAGAAACTTTTCATGTATCCAAGTATCAGCATCAAACTTTGTGAAAATTACATTTTGAGAGTCTATTTCCAAGTCTTTCAATTTACTTGAGACACTCTCTCCTGCCCATCTGAGATTTGCACAAGCATCACCAATTATTTCACCGGGAATACCTTCAGGATGGAAGCTATCCCAGATAGCATAAAACCTTTTTTCATACTTCTCTTTCAGCATTTTTACAACCTCTTTTGCCCCTTTACCGGCCCGTTCTTCTACTGCAAGAGAGATAATCACTTTCTTCAAATAAGGATAGTCCTGATTGGCGATCTTTTCGAAAGTTTTGTCCAGATCTTCGAAAGGCTCTGTATATATGGGGACAAAGATTACATGATATATGTCTGATAGCTTCGATGGTATTTGATTAGAATCTGGAAGTTTCTTAAAATCTATTTTTATCAGATTGCCTCGCCAATTTCTCCTCATATCCCTCTTCATCCTTTTGAATCCAATGAAGTTTGCTATAACAACTAGCCCTGATTGATATGTAATATAAGTTGCTATAAAAGCAAGATAGAGAATTAGCCAATCATAGATACCAAGAAAAGACGCCCAAATTGGGGATGTTGCTATTACAAGAGTGATTACACCAGGAATTACCCTATACCAAAGGAAAGATCTTTTCTCCATATCGTAGTAATCATTTATATTGTTGCTTGCTGTATTCTTCATTAATTAACCTCCCAATAAGAGTTACGAGTAATGAGTACACAGGAATGAGTACACAGGAATGAATATACCGATTACTGTGTACAGTGTACTCAATACTGTGTACTGTTTTCCCGATTATACTATAGAAACCACAATAATCGGCTCTTTGCCAATTTCTCTTCGTACAAAATTGTACAGCTGGTCGGAAAGTTTATATTCCATCTTTTGAAGATCTTTATTTTCTATTCGATTTCTCTTTCCTTTTAGCATCTGGTACTTGCCTCCTAGATACTTCTGTATCTTAGAAATTTTTTCTCCCTCAATCTGTCTCTGATAGAGTATTCGCGGACTACCGACAATATTAAACATTGTATCCACTTTTATAACTGCAACAAGCATACCATTTTCTGCCAATTTTCCTCTCTCCTGAAGTTCTTTGGGATCCAAAATTCCAACCCTCGTACCATCCACATATACATCCTTCACAGGATAGGTAGTATCTAAAAACCATTTCCCTGTCTTTGGTGAATATACAAACTGCTGTCCGGTAGAAGCCATGAGTATTTTTGATTTATCCATTCCCCACTTACCTAGAAGGTATGACATCTCATCCCTAAAAGATGGCCATCCGTGTACCGGCATTACATTCTTGGGTCGAATAAGTTCGTACATTCTTTTCATATCTTCTTGATATCCATGACCACTTGTATGTACATCCATAAACGCCTTATGAAAAATTCTTGCTCCTAGTTTCAGGAGGTCATCGATGAGATGCTGTACTGCAATATCATTTCCTGGAATAACGGAAGAAGAGAGAATAATAGTATCACCCCTCTTAATTTTGACACTCTGGTGCTCGTTTCGAGACATCCTTGCTAGTGCAGACAGGTCCTCACCCTGGGTACCGGTCACAAGTGCCATCAGTTTTTCATCTGGATATTTGTTCATAGATTTTTCATCGATAAACAAATCGTCTTTCACATCTATATAGTTGATTTTTCGAAGTATCGAGAGCATGGATTTCATACTCCTCCCGATTACTGTAATTTTCTTTCCAAGCCTTTGGGCTATTTTAGTCAGAGAATACAGCCTTGTACCCAAAGATGAGAAAGTCGCCACAAATACCCTTGCCCTCGCTCTTTTAATTATTCCCTCCAAATTCCTTGATATCTCGGTTTCTGAAAGTGCCTTTCCCTCTTCAAATACATTCGTACTATCCATACAGAGTAGATCAACCCCTTCTTTCCCAATCCTTGTAAATTCAGCATAATCAGGCTTTGGTTCATTTACCGGATCATCATCAAACTTGAAGTCACCAGTATACATAACCTTGCCAACGGGAGTCTTAACCAATATCGTACATGACTGTGGAATAGCATGAGTAATAGGTGTCCACCTTACGTTAAATGACCTAATCTGAATGTCCCTATTGGGCTCCACAACCTGTATCTTCACTCTGTTGTGAAGTTCATATTCCCTAAGTTTGTCCTTGAGTAACAAAGCAGTAAACTGCCTTGCATATATAGTGGGAAATCCAAGATCCTCTATCACATGTGGTATTGCACCTATGTGATCAAGATGGGCATGCGTCAACACAATCCCAGCTATCTGGTTTTTCCTCTTTTTAAGATAATCGATATCGGGAATAAAGTAATCGATACCATATCCTGCATCATCCGGAAAACTTAATCCCAGATCGATTGCAAGTATGTCGTTTCCATACTCCACTACATAACAATTTCTATTTATATCATCTACACCACCAAGTGGCATGAAACGTAACTGTTTTCTTCCTTCTTCTCTCATTAAACTAACCTTTCATAATTAATACAGCTCGTCCTGCCTCGGCGAAGTGTAACGAAGACGGGCAGGGCACCACCAAGTGGCATGAACTTTAACTTTCGGCCATTGGCCGATCCGCCTCTGGCGGATCTTTCTTTTATATTTTCCATTTATTTTATCAACTTTAATTTACATAACATTTCTCAACCCTGAAGTCATCTCCGCGATGCGGAGTGTACTTCAGGGCCCCGTATTTTTCCAACTACGTACAATGAACAGGACACACGTGTAATACCAAGTCAGAACATTCCAACTTGCTCGCTCTTTGCGGGTTTCTCTATTTCTGATTTTTCCTTGATTATGTCATCTACAACATCATCAAGAGAGATCGGTTCAAGATTACCGTCCAAAAACTTTTTAAGGTTTTGGAAATCTTCAATTAGAACAGTCCTCATTGATCCTTTATACAGTGCCACCGCTGGGTGATACATTATAAAGTATACCTTTCCTCCTCGAGTATACAGATTTCCATGCTCCTGAGAGATTATCCTTCCAGGGATAAACCTTGACATTGCATATCTCCCAAGCGGTACAAACACTTTTGGACTGATTATCTCAATCTGCTGATCTAACCAATCTCTACAAGCAT
>JBDRHV010000098.1:0-5848 GCA_043816465.1 bacterium
TTTGAACTCAAACTCTCTTTGCTCAGCGGCCGTCTGGATATGCACAGTCCCAAAATCAAAAACCGTCGCCCAGATACCAGCCGGAACGTGTGATACGTCCTCAATCTTTCTCAATTCACACTCGGAAAATTTATGATAGAAGATGTTATTAAAATCTATATCCACTATTCTCTCTGAGGTAATAATGCTCACGGTATAGAACCATTTGAGAAAAGTAATAACTGTGTATGTAATAAGAATCATTATCCAAAGAAACACAACTCCAGATACAAACATTGAATCTTCAGACTTTATCGGATTATCAATGAATTCCAACATCCTCAAAATTATCGAAGGTAAGACCAGTGAAAGCATTATCTTCATGAAAAATGGAATAAAAACTGCCCAGTGTTGCCTGACTACAAGTATTATTTTTTCTCCACTATCCTGACCAGTAAATTCGACATCCTTTGGATAAGCATGAAAAGAAGTAACCGGTGTAGACTTTTGAGCGTCTGAAATCTTATCTTCAAACGATAGTTTGGAGTTTTTGCTTTTCTCTGGATCCATGATGAAAGAATAACAAAAATGTACTGTTATTACAATACTAATTGACCTTCAGAGAAAAGATTAATTCTTCTCAATATTGAAATGCTGGAAGCCGCTTTGCGGAATTCTTAGATACCCAGGACTTCTTATACTATATATCTGCTTAAATTCATATCCCGTCATTGTAATTGCACCTTTGTTTGTTCCAAATGTTACAGCTCCGGTCGATCCACTTGATAAACTCACCGTAGCGTATGAAACAGAAGTCACAGGAGCATTCAGTAGTCCCCTCATTTCAGCCAAACTATAAGGATTACCGGTAACACCACTTATCGGACAAGTCGATAATGTGATAGGTAAAAATCTTGAGGTGTCTGGTATCTTTTTTAGATCAATTTCATTAATCACTAAATAGAGATTAATTAAGTCAGACATCTCTTCTTGTGAAAGCCAAGGATATCGACCACATGATGATGAAGAATCGCTGTAAGTCTCCCTGTACCAAGATTTATAGAACCATGACACACCAGAGATACTGTCCCACGCCCTTTTCATCCAATCACCAGCACCAGATTTATCTGTGGTATCCCATCCTACATTATTTACCCAACCTCCATGTACAGCGGCATATTGAGTTGAAACAGCCGTTGCATCAGAATTCACAAGTATCATTCCTTCAGTCGCCTGTACTGCTTGAACCCATGCCTCTGTCTTCAATGGGGTACTAAACACCTGGCATGACTCAGTCGTACAAATTGTATTTCTTCCATTTGCCGTATATCTAATAGCAAAAGTTCTAGCAGCAATTGCTTGTGCTTTTAGGACTTCCATCGGCCAACTTTCAGGCATCTCTTTTATACCGAGAAGATAATAGTCTTCAAAGCCTTTTGTTCCATAACCACTAATGGATATTGTCGAGGTAATATTTTCCACAACCCCACTCACTTTGACTGTCCCTGTCCTAAGGGTTGCTGAAGGGTAATATGCCTTGAGAATTTGAGTATATGTCTGACCGGCATCTGCCCTTGCTCTCGCCCCCCACTGGCTCATCCCGTTCCTATGAGTATAGGCACCAATAGAAAACACACCAAAAGAGCCACCCGGTGCATAACTTCTAAACCCAGCAAGTGAGGCATAGGGATCACCTGTGCTTGGGACAGAATCTAAATTGACATTGGAACCGCCCGACCTTGCAGCTATAAGAGCTTGTTGCTGAGCTGTAAGTTTCGAAATATCTGAAAGTAATGTGTTTTGTTTTTTGTTCTCCAAAGCTACCATCATCTCATACCAAGCTTTTGCATCCTCTAGTTTCTGTCTTTCCGAATCGAGCCTCTCGATTTCTTGGTCAAGATCAACTAAGTATTCTGAAAGGTCGTTATAAGTGGCTGCTACTACTGCAAGTTCCTCCTGAGTTTGTCTTAGATTTTCAATCGCCGCTCCCAATCCATGTCTTTTTACACCAATCTTTGTCACCATGTCAGATATACCATTTGACGAAAATACCAGTTCGACTAGACTTGCCCTACTCATCTTGTATAAAGAAATCGAGATTCCACCAACATCTCCCTCTTTGTCTTCAAGTTCGGAACTTTTATCCTCAACCATCTCCTCTACATCCTTTAGTTCATCTTGAAAATCTTTGATGTCACTCGCTATCTTCTCAAGATCAGCAGCAAGTGCCTTTACGGTCTCTGCGGTAGATAGACCGTATTGTTCATACGTATATTCTCTATCTTTACTCGACTCCAGCTCAGCCTTTTTTGCTGCAATCTCTGCCTCTTTTTCTTTTATTTCGGTGTTATAATCTACGGCCGAAGCGAATTGTAAAAACGCAAAAGAAACCAAAATAGAGAAAAATAGAATAACTAATGGTTTTGAATTACGTCGAGCAGTACCCATAACAAGCATTATACTTATACCGAATTTTCATCACAATACTAGAAAATATTTCCTGGATTTACTAGATCCCAACTAACATCTAATAATCCTGTGAAAAGACCCATTATAAGACCTATCGCTGCGATAACAACTGCACCTACCACCGCCCAAAGCATAGTAGCCTGTGCTTTTTGAAGCCTTTGAGGATCACCCTCACTCATAAGCCACATCACTCCACCAGAAATAAATACAAAGAAAAGGGCCACCCCTACGAATGGCCAAATATATCCAAAGATTTTGATGATAATGCTATCTAAATCAGATAACTGATCTGCTGTGTCACCTCCAATTGCATATACCCTCGAGATAATCATGACTCTATTATAGCATTCAAACCTAAAGAAAATGAAGAAATTTTTATGCTAGCATCTAAATTTCTTCTTTGAAAGGAGCTTTGCGCAATATTAAAGTGCCTCATATCCCCGCATCACACTGCGGGGTATTGCGGCAACAAATAAAAAACCCTGTACTACACGGAGTACAGGGTTCAGTTTCAAGATTTATCAATCACTCGTTATTATTCGATACTGGTCAATGTAAATCCGAGCATACCAGTAATAAAGTTCACGATAAGATATGCTGCAAGACATACGACAAGTCCGATTATTGCGTTTGCAAGCCCCTTTTGTGCTTCTTCTGTCTTCGTCGCATCTCCACCTGAAACCATATACTTGATTCCATTGTAGATGAGATATACCACAGAGATAATAGCAGCACCGATAATTGCTGTATTCAAGATAGTTGCAACCAGTTCATCTAGAGTATCAGCATCAATAGGATTCTTAAACCATGACGCCGCAAGTGCCTTCCCTGGAAGGGCTAACAGTGCTGTGCCCATCGCAGATACCTTAACAAATATTTCCTTAATCTTTTTCATAATAATAACGAATAATATTTAAATCGCGATTAATTATATTATATAGCTAATAATCGCGCAAGTTACAAGCTTTTTTTATGATAAATTAAAATCGAACCAAGTGATAAGACTCTCTACCCCTAAGAGTCTTCCGATAAATTGAAATATAAGTCCAGACACAAGAACAATAAAAATACCAAGAATTGCATTTGAAAGGGTGTCTTTTGCTTCCCTAAGCTTATCTGGATCACCTTCAGACATGATCATCTTAATCCCAGAAAGAATCAATAATGCCACTGTAGCAACGCCTGCAACAGCATAACCAACATCAAGTACCCTACCAATAATTGCCACGACCCCTTCGTTTCCAGTAGGAACACCATCTGGTGGATTTATATCTCCAATTATATTATTCCAATCCATGCCAAATTATTATTAAGTTAATAATGGTAATCCAAGTATTCCACCAATTACTCTTGTACCAAAGTACGCCAAAAGAATAATTCCCAATCCAATGACAGCATTTAGCATCGTGTCTTGTGCTTTTCTTAGCTTATCCGGATCTCCCGAACTCAGAAGCCAGGTGAATCCTGCGTAAATAAGATACCCAAATAAGGCTACACCTGCGACTCCATACACAATAGGCAATACTCGATTAATTACGTCAGCTATAGAGTTAATATTCGAGGGCGGTGTTATTGCTGCATATGCTTTCTGTACAAACATAACAATAGTATACCCTATTAATTTAATATTATAAATTGCGTCCCAAGTAAGCTATACCTAGAATTTCTACCCCTACAAGTTCCAAAATAAATACCGATAAGACTATTAGGGCCAAGCCCATAAGTGCATTATTAATCGTTTCCTTTGCATTCATAAGTTTTTCTGGATCTCCAGAGCTTGTCATAAGTCCAAAACCTCCTGCAGCAAGCATTCCCACCGCAACCATCCCACCGATCATCGTAGCCATCCTCAAAAGTTCACTCACAATCTCAGGCATAGTCACTGGAAGACATCCTATTGCGGTCTGAATACCAGCAGCTCCAGTCCTTGAGTTATTACAATTGGTAGTAAAATTCGAGGCAGCATACGCCTTAGATACATGAGGTATATATTGTGTCAATTTGTTTATTATATCCATAAACTTGTGGGATTCTACCACAGCTAATCTATATTAGCATAGTTGCATACATTCTTATAATCACAAAATTTACAGAGGGGACCAGGCTTTGGAGGAAATTTCACCTTCTTAATCTCTTCAAGACATCCCATAATTTCTTCGACTGATTTTTCCTTTGCTTCTTTTGATATCTTTGTACTTATTTTTTCTCCTTCCTCAACATACAAAAGACTTACCTGATGAATCTTTTTTTCCTGCATTCTCTCCATAGCAAGTACATATGTCGGTAGCTGGAGATCTTTTTTGATATGATTTTCATCACTCGGAATTCTACCAGTCTTATAATCGATTATTTCTATGCCATCCTTTGTACTATCCACCCTATCTATTGTACCTTTCAACCAGAAATCACCCATTGGTACCCTAAACCGATGTTCTAACAATAACGGTTCCTGATCCTCGTCAAAGAACTTTTTATAAAAATGTTTTAATGCTTGTTTTCCTGATTCCCTTCTCTCCTTTTCCTGTCTTTGATTTTCATATCCTCCCGATTGCCATTTAATCTGGTAGATCCCTACTAGATCCTCAAATTTTGGAATTTTGGAAATCTTAGAAAAACCCTGTTTTGCACTTCTAACTCTTTCGTAAAATTCCTTCAAGGTATTATGGATAGTCATTCCAAAGCTTCTTGCCTGAGACTCAGTACCCGGTATCTCAAGAACGTACTTAAAATAAAACTGATAAGGGCATTTTTGGAAAGAAGAGATATGAGAATAACTAAGATTCTTCTCTAGATTGGATACGAATATTTTTCGAACGTCTTCAGGCACTTCAATATCCTCAGAATCTTGAACACCATATACCCCAAAGGGTAATTTGTTTTCCTTTTCTAACAGACTTCTTTCATCTACTACGAGGTCAACGTCGTTTAAGAAAATACTTTGTTTTTTCTTCCTTATACCATCCCCATAATAGTCTGCAGAAGTCAGATAGATAATGTCTTCTGCACGAGTGACACCCACGTAGAACAGTCTCCTCTCCTCTTGAATATGTTCATCCCCCTCAGGAAGAGTCTCTTTTATCAAACCATCAGGGATTGGTACGACCTCGGATCTATTTCTTGAAGGAAATCTATCACTTACTAGATTTACCATAAATACGACTGGAAACTCCAACCCTTTGGAACCGTGTACTGTAAGGATATTTACAGCATTTACATCATCAATATCCCACACCTCGGTAGCAGGATTTTCACCAATCTCAAGCGAATAATCTAGATAATCTAAGAACTGGTATACGCTTGGATTCTCCGTCTCTTTCTCGAATCTTTTTAGAATCTCGAAGAATTTACTAATATTTTGAATTTTCCACTCGTTTCCTACTGATTCATTTGAAACTAGGTG
>JBDRHV010000099.1:0-2245 GCA_043816465.1 bacterium
TTCGGAAGACCTTCTGTTCTGTAATTATTAATAGAGAGTGTCAGGTCTTACGAAGCCCGTTAGGGCGAAGTAGACCCGTCCACCCCGTGTTACTACGCATTAAATGCTTCGTACCACAAGCCATTTAACAGATATAAAAGGGTAGTGAGCCCCTGGTATACGAAGCTTCAGCGCAGTATACCCGTCCGCCCCGTACTACTACGCTCTTAAAAAGAGCTTCGTAGCACAAGCCATTTTTGAACTGGTTGCTACAAGGCTTGTGTGCTATGGGTACAAAATCTTATGGGGATTGAGTTATTTTCGTATATCTTAGATTCCCACACCTTTTTATTCTCTAAAACAGATTTCCCTATATACCCAAAATTTGTTACTCATATCTTAAGGCATCTAATGCAGATATCTTTGTAGCCCTCCTTGCTGGGAATATACCTGTCAAAATACCAACCAATAAAGACAGTACTATAATGAACAATGTAAACGTGAATGGTATGTATGTCACATCTATTGTCCCCTCTCCCTTAGAGAGTGAGAAAAGAGAAAGAACTAAACCAACTAAGTGACCACCAAGGTAACCTAATAGAAGCCCAAACATGCCACCCCAGAGTCCTAGAGTCATAGATTCAGTTAGAAAGACCTCTTTAACTTCTGATGATTTCATACCCATAGCTTTCATCAAACCTACTTCTTTGGTTCTCTCTAAAAGTGATACTGTCAAAGTATTGAACATTCCCAAAGATGCAACAAATAAAGCAATAAAACCAAATATTGCTAATATAGTACGAGAAGTTTGAAATATTGCATCTATCTGTTCAACAGTGTCTGCAACTGAATTAGTCACATACCCTCCAGACTCTATCTGTCTTCGTACCATACTAAGATTATTAGGATCATTTGTTACCACCTTAATCTGAGAGTAATTAGATATACCTAAGGATCTTAAATCGATAAAAGGGATGTACATGATAGGGGCTTCATTGTCAGATGTAACTCCTACAATCGTATATTCAGCCTCTGCGGATTGAATCTTGGAATTTACATCATCAAGAAGATCCCCCACTATTATGAATGAAATTGATATCTTCTTATTTACTGCTTCATCTTCTTTTATATCAAGAATGTTTAGAGAGGCCATGTTGATAACTGTTGTTTTCTTTGCTTTATCAGAAAGAATAAGGGTTTGCACATTTTGAGAGTCGTCAGTTAATTCTGAGGATATATCTATCTTTGGCAAAGTACCAGAAGTGTCAGTGGTACCTTTCACATCAAAGGATAACTCATCACTTTGGAACATTTCCCCCTGTGTGATATCTATACCTGATTCCTTGAGATATTCCGTGGTAACAGCATATGTAGCAATATCTGATTGAGATCCCTGGAAATTCACATGTCCAACAGCAGAAATTAGAGGAAGTATTTTATCTACATTCTGAATTTGTTTGAAATCATTCATACTAGCATCTGTAAGTTTCAACATTCCACCAACTTGAGGGGATACTTCTGCTTGCTTCATTTCCTGCAAACTTGCCACCCTTTTTGTCACTAACTCTTGTAACCCATAGCCCATAGATACGAGAAACACTATAAGGCCAATACCTATTGCTATTCCTCCGATTGTTACAGTCGTTCGGCTCCTTTTAGTTTGCATATTCTCTAGTGCCATTTCAACGAGATCTATACGTGATATTGTATCTTTGGTAGGGTTATTAAATACCTCTGCAAATTTCTTAAGCGAACTGGATATTACATTTGAAAAATTTTCCAGCTTAAGAATTCTCTTAAATACAAATTGGAAAATCGAGATTAAAAGATATACTAATATTATGACAAAAAAAGAGGATACTTTTAGAATACGCCTTGATATTTTTTTGATATTTTTAAGTATATTTTTTTTAATGTTATTCATCTTTTTCTACTTAATTTTCTTTCTGATTTTATATCCTTTGTTTTAATATCTGTAATTTCCCCATCAAGCATATATATTGCAGATTTAGAATACTTAAGATATTCGCGATCGTGTGTGACCATAATTATTGTTCTATCTTCTTCATTATTTAGCTTTTTTAATATCTGGATCAAATCTTGTCCTGATTCATAATCTAGATTTCCAGTAGGTTCATCTGCAATTATGATTTCGGGATTGGTAATGAGAGCTCTGGCCAATGCGACCTTCTGTTGTTGACCACTAGAGAGCTCTGATAAAGAATAATTCTTCCACCTTTGCATTCCTATTTTGGTAAGTAATTCT
>JBDRHV010000100.1:0-2578 GCA_043816465.1 bacterium
CCATCGAGTATGAGCATTACTACTTTTTTCCCAGTGATATCTTTTTCCATATTCAGTACAGTATAGCATTACCCAATGACCATACTTCAAGAAATGTGAGATAATGTTATTAATGGAAAACAAAGTAAAAGAACTTCAAAAAAGAATAGAAACTATTAAGAAAACTTCAAATCTCGATGCTTTAATATCGGAAAAGGAATCCCTTCAGAAAACTTCACTTGAAAAAGGTTTTTGGGATAACCAGAATAAGGCAAAAAAGATAATGCAGAGAATAAGCGAGATAGATCAGATTTCATCAAATATTTCAGAGATAGAGAAAGAGGTTGAAAATTTACAGGAATATTTGAAAGTATCATCGAAAGACGATTACGACGACATGGTAAAAGAATACGAAAAGATAGAAAAAAAACTATCTAAACTTGAATTCAATCAATACCTATCCGGAAAATATGATAAATCTAGTGCTATTCTATCTATACATGCTGGACAGGGGGGAACAGAAGCAAATGACTGGGCGGAGATATTACTGAGAATGTACACAAGATTTTCTGAAAAAAAAGATTGGAAAGTCGATGAAATTCACAAGGTTCGAGGGGAAGAAACTGGTATAAGTACTGTGACAATACAGATTGACGGGGATTACGCTTATGGATACCTAAAAAACGAAGCAGGAACTCATAGACTTGTAAGATTATCTCCATTCAATTCACAAAACCTTAGACAGACTTCTTTTTCAGGAGTTGAGGTACTTCCACTCTTTGAAGATTCGGATGAATCCGATATCGAAATAAAAAAAGAAGAACTAGAATTCAAAGCAACAAAATCTGGTGGACCGGGAGGTCAAAACGTAAACAAAACATCAACGGCTGTAATGATCACACATATACCTACGGGAATTACTATTCATTCTTCATCACAGAGAAGTCAACTTCAAAACAAAGAGGCTGCGTTGAAACTACTCAAATCAAAACTTTGGTCTTTGGAAGAAGAAAAACAGGAAAAAGAAAAAAAACAGCTAAAAGGAGAACATAAAGTAGCCGCATGGGGAAATCAAATTAGAAACTATATTCTTCACCCTTATAAGCTTGTGAAAGACCTCAGGACAGGCATTGAGGTAAATAATCCTGAAGATATTTTGGACGGAGAGCTGGATAGATTCATCCAAGAAGGAATTAAAATTCAACGCTAGGTTTGAAAATAAACCACCTTTTGGCATAATGTATAGAGAATGATTCGATTTAAAGATGTATCGAAAAAGTATGCCCCCGATATTCAAGCTTTAGACAAGGTAAGTTTTGATATCAATGACGGAGAGTTTGTATTTATTGTAGGACCTTCTGGAGTTGGAAAATCAACTATTGCCAGATTGTTACTTCGCACAGAAATCCCTTCCGGTGGAACTATAACTTTCAATAATATAGAAGTAACAAAAATGAAACCCGGGATGGTTCCTGCATACAGACAACAGTTTGGAATAGTATTTCAAGATGACAAACTTCTAGAGACAAAGACTGTTAGGGAAAATATTGAATTTGCACTTGAGATTACAGGAAAGAACGACAAGGAAATAAAAGAAACCACAGATTATCTATTAGAAGTAACAGGACTCACTCAAAGAGCCAACCTATTCCCAGAACAATTATCAGGAGGAGAAAAACAAAAAGCAGGCATTGCAAGAGCTTTGGCTAATGATCCAAAAGTATTTGTAGCAGATGAACCTACTGGAGATCTGGATCCAGATAATGGTGAAGAGATACTTGGAATCATGGAAAAAATCAATAAATGGGGCACTACAGTTATCGTAGCAACACACAATAAAGATATCGTTAATAGAAAACAAACAAGGGTTATCAGACTTGAAAATGGAAAAATCATTAGTGATTGCAAAGGTGGATACGGAAAAGCAAGCGTAAAATGCAAGAAGCCTCAAGAATTAAATAAAGTAAAGGATGTGAAATCAAAAGAAGTAAAACCTAAAGCTGCACTCGAAGGACTTGAGCTTGATACAAGAATCAAGAATATCCTTATTAAGAACAAAGTTGATAGCACTGACAAACTCCTAGATATGACAGAAGACGAATTGAAGAGTATAAAGGGGATAACAAAGAAAAATGTTGATGCAATAATTAAGTCTCTTAAAATAATTGTTAAAAAATAACCATGGGAAAAATGACTGTTTTCAAAAGAATAATTAGGAACACTAAAAAAAATATTGTACGAAATAAATGGATGTCTGTCGCTACAATATTGGTTGTATTTCTTACTTTTGTAATTGCATCTTCAGTAGTTAGTTTGGCTGTCCTATCAAGCAAGACCGTTAGATCCTTTGAGCGAAAAGCTCAGATAATAATATTCTTTAAAACAGACGCAACGGAAGAGATGATTTCTGAGGTGCAAGACCGAGTAGAAAATTTCTCTCTTATTGAGAGCGTAGAGTATGTATCACAGGAAGAAGCGTTAGAAATATACCAGCAGGACTTCGAGGATGATCCAACATTGGTCGACTCAATTACTGCAGATGCTCTTCCACCAAGTCTGGAATTGCGCGTACATTAGATGTCAGACATGACGGACGTTT
>JBDRHV010000101.1:0-2262 GCA_043816465.1 bacterium
GGCTGGAAAAGAGAAGTGGAAGAGGTCAAATGGGCTTTCGAGGAGCAGAAATTGATATGGTCAGAGGCTTATAAAGATCGCCTGATAAGTTCCAGACAATTGATCTCCTTGATAGATATAGGCGAGAAGGAACTCACTGAAAAACTTAAGATCTATTATGGCGATTTCTTCGATGGTGTGAAGGTTGGTCACAAAGAAATGATGTCAACTATGGAGACAGATGCTCAAGCCGGTCTTCGTGCTTGGAGAACTGTTATGAATAGTATGGAAAGCGTGGCATCAGAATATTTCTTTGATTTGTTTACTGGTAAGCTAAAAGATCTTCGTGATTATTGGAGGTCATTTACTAATTCTTTGTTAAGAGAATTTTCAAATATGGTTTCCCAGATGATAACTCGATGGCTCATTATGCAGGCTATTATGGCTGGAGCCAAAGCAATTGGTGGTTACTATCAGGCTTCTACTACGTCTGCTATGCCTGGGGGAGAATTTGCTGCCGCTCAACACAGTGGTGGTCTAATAAAAAGATATCACCCAGGAGGATTAGCTTCTGATGAAGTCCCTGCCATTCTCCAAAAGGGTGAATATGTCATCAGGAGAAGTGCAGTAACTAATGAGACTCTTCCTTTGTTGAAAAGCATCAATGCTAAGAGATTCCATGATGGAAGTTCTTCTGAAGTTCAGCAGGATGGTGGAAATGGGAAAATGGAGATTCATATCCATGCCGTTGATGCTCCTTCGTTTGTGGCGTTGCTTAGCAAGAACCGAGACGCCTTGGCTCCTTTGTTTTCTAATCTTTATGACAGGAATACTTCTGTCAGAAAGTCTATGAGAGGTTAGATATGGCTAGTTATCCAACCACCCCACAACCATTAAAAACATATGTCAAAGGTATGCAATATAAAACTCTTGTTACCGAATTTGAGTATGCTTACGAACAGCGCAGGAAGGTATGGCCAACGGGAAAAGCGACTTTTAAGCTGATATATGATGTGTTGAACCAGGCTGAACAGCAAATTCTTTGGGATTTCTATGTGGCAAGAAGTGGTGCTTATGAGGCTTTCGAATTCACGGATTATATTTCAAGCACCACCCACACAGTACGATATGCTAAAGATGATTTATCTATAGAGGAATTTCAATACCAGATTTACCGATTAGGAATTGATCTTATAGAGGTGCTGTAATGAGGACAATAAGCCAGTCTTTTATTGATCAAAAGAACGCTCCTGCAAATGCTCCTATTCGCCTCTATACAATAGAAGGTGGCACATTAGGGGTTACGGTCCTAAGATATGCTGAATATTCGCAGGATGTAGTTTATAACACGAAAACTTACTATGCAGCTCCGATTAAGATGGAATCTGTCAGTGAGAATATGGCTCAAGAGATTGACCAGGTCACCATCATTTTAGGAGCCATAGATCAGGCCATAATTTATTATCTTGAAAATAATGATGGCCTGAGAAAATGCAAGGTGACAATCAAAACAGTGTTCGCTGATGAATTGGATGATGTGGCCGCTTACACGGATGATATTTTCTATGTAAGTTCTGTTGTGCTGTCTGCCAGTTATGCAGCATTTACTTTAAAGAGCAAACTGGATCTTTTGGGTATAGAATTGCCATTGCGTAGGTTTTATCGATTGACTTGTCAATGGAGATACAAGTCCAGTGAGTGTGGGTATGTAGGGACAGATTATGCTTTTTGTAACCATGATCTAGCCAGTTGTGTTATCATAGGCCAAAGGGCTAGATTTGGTGGATTTCCAGGGACAGGAGCAGCGATTTGGAGAGTTTATGTGGATATTGCTTTTATTTGTTTCGGAGTTCAATTCATACTTAAATGTTTAGGGTCTGTGTGCGTTTAAAAAGAATAAAATTTTGTGAATGCGGATGTGGTTCTATAATCAGCGATGGAAATAGGTTTAAGTGCGGTGGGCATTATTTTAAGGGTAAATTAAGACCTGAAGTTGGTAGAAAAGTTTCTGAGACAAAAAAGAATAATTTTCATCCAACTAGAGGAAAGCGTCTTCCAAAATGGTGGAGAAATAAAATTAGTGAAGGTTGGCGTAGAATGCTTAACAATTTAACTCAAGAAGAAAAAGAAATCTTTCACAAAAAATTATCAGACAATCAAAAAGGAGAACGATGCTCAAATTGGCAGGGTGGGAAATCATTTGAATTGTATGGTGTTGAATTTGACGATGAACTAAAAGAAAAAATAAGAGAGCGCGATGGTCATGTCTGTATTCTTTGTGGC
>JBDRHV010000102.1:0-4670 GCA_043816465.1 bacterium
AAAGTTTATGTTCTTGTAAGGTATAAGCCAATTTCCTCAATTGTAAAATATCTACCGTTTAAGAGTATGAAAGTGCATGACGAGAATATCGTCATTGATTTAAAAAATCTTCCAAAGAATGTCGAAGTAATAAAAACCCCGGTTTGGTACATTCCTTTCGGCATTTTTAATAGATTTCTCGGTGAAGCCCATTACAAAGCCGTGCAAAATACAATTGATGATTGGGGAATAAAATTTGATATTGTTCATTGTCATTTCTTATGGTCTTCTGGATATGTGGGTATGAAATTAAAGGAAAAGTATGGAGTACCGTTTGTTGTAACTGGTCATGGGTTTGATGTTTATCAGCTACCATTTAAGAGTAAGTATTGGAAGAATAAGATAACAACGATTCTTAAAGCATCAGATACCATATTGACTGTGAGTGAATACAATAAGAGATATCTAAAAGAACTAGATTTCCAGTTAGATAAGATTAAAGTGGTCCATAATGGATTTTCGTCAAAGGATTTCTGTGCAATGAGTTCTGATCAAGCGAGAAAATCTCTTGGAATTGATAATAATAAAAGGGTAATTGTGGCAGTAGGGAATTTAGAGAGAATAAAAGGATTTGATGTTTTGGTGGAGTCTTTAAAAACTTTGAATGATGACGATCCAAGAGTAGTATGTTTTATTCTTGGAGGGGGGACGGAATATAGCAGTTTATCGAGTCAGATAAAGAAGCAAGGTTTGGAGAATAAGGTAGTACTTAAGGGACATGTGCCACATTCAAGCGTCGGAAAATGGATTAATGCATGTGATGTACTTGTTATTCCAAGCAGAAGAGAAAGTGCTTCTGTAGTTCTCCTCGAAGCAATAGCGTGTGGAAAGCCGGTTGTTGGGACACGTGTCGGAATCATTCCTGAAGTGATAACCTCCGATTTGTATGGGTATATTTGCGAAATAGAGGACTCTGACTGTCTATCAGAAAAAATTAACCTTGCGATGAATAGAAAATGGGATACAAAGAAAATTGAAAATTTAAGTAAAGAATTTTCTTGGGAAAGATCAGTGGGAAAGATACTTGAAGAATACGATAAATTATTAAAGAGCTCTTTTTGAACAGACTGAAACAACTCTTTTTAAAATATTTCAAAGGAAGTGATTATAGAAAGAATGTAATTACTATGGTTTCTGGGAGGATAGTAGCTCAAGTAATACCGATACTAATTACTCCTCTTCTCACAAGAATATATTCTCCAGAGGAATTTGGAATATTTGCTGTTTATAACTCCATTGTGACAATTGTATCAATGATGTCTAATGGAAGATATTGTCTTGCAGTAATACTTCCAAAGAAAGATAAGAATGCACATGATCTTATCTTTTTATCTTCTGTTTTATCAATTTTTTCTTCAACCGTTTTCTATCTGTTCCTTTTATTTTTGGGGAACAAATTGTTTGGACTACTTGATTCTTCTGTATTAGAAAAGTATTCATTTCTAATTTTTTCAAATATCCTATTTATCGCGCTCCATGAGGCATTTTTTTATGAGGGTTTGAGAAATAGAAAATATAAGATTCTTGCGTGGGATGTAATTTCGTACGCCTTGGTTATGGTTGCCTCTCGACTTTCTCTTGGTTACCTAGGTTATACAGAGTCAGGGTTGTTAATGTCTTATTCTATTGCATATACTTTTTCGTTCATTTTCTTGTTCGTTGCCTTGAGAGGAAGAAAAATATTTGTGAGCGCTGATTTACAGAATGTTCTTAAACTTGCTAAAAAGTACATAAAATTTCCCAAGTTTTCCCTATTTGCAGACTCTCTTAATATGACAGCACAGATGGCACCAAATATATTATTAAATGCCCTTTTTGGAAGTATATCAGCAGGTTATTTTTCAATGTCAGATAAGGTTTTAGGTTCACCAATATGGCTCGTAACAATGGGTGTAGGAGATGTATTTAAGCAGGAAGCTTCTCAGCAAATTCGTGAAAAAGGAAGTTGTACTGATGTATTTATGAAAACAGCTAGATCAATGTTTATTCTTGGGATAGTACCTTTCTCACTGCTTTTTGTTACTGCACCGGTGATTGTTCCATATATTTTTGGCAGTAACTGGGAACCTGTAGGTCAGTATATTCAGATATTTGCATTAATGTATTTCGCAAAGTTCGTTATTACACCAGTAACTTATATTGTCTACATTATTAGTAAACAGAACTACAATATTCTATTTCAAGGTCTTAAGTTTGTCTCTATGATAATAGCTTTTGGAGTGGGATTTTATCGGGATAATCTGGCTCTTGGCCTTATCCTCTGGTCACTACTGACAACACTATCTTACATAATAATGTTTGTTATTTCCTATAAGCTTTCTATTAGTGAAAAACTTTTTGAAGAGTAAAAAATTTAAGGAGAAGCATTTGGTAATTGGCTTCTTTGTTTTCTGGTTTGTCCTTTTCTTGATACTTTCTATTTTCAGAAATGCTCAGAGGGATGAGAATATATATATGGGTGAGAGTGCAGTGATAGCTGATCTTTTGAACAATGGTAAATGGATAGGTAATTATGGTGTTGGTCTTCATGGTTTTATTACAAAACTCATTGTTGGAATAATCTTTATTTTCACAGGACCCTCAGTATTTGTTGCCACTTCCTTTAATGTAATCCTCGGATTATTTTCAGGAGTAGTTTTCTATAATATTTTAAGAAAGCATTTCAATTTTAGTTTGTCGTATTCGTTTCTTGGAACTACATTACTCTTCTGTAGCTATCAATTTCTTACGTATATTCCAACCTTTTATCGAGATATTGGGGTTTTGTTTTTCTTGCTTTTGACTTTCGATTCGGTTCTTTCGAAGAAGAGTAAGTGGATAGTCGGAGTGTTGTTGGTTTTAGTTTTGGATGCAAAGGAGCATGTTTTTTTCACAATTGCACCTGCTTTTATTATCTGGACAATTATAGAAAACTGGGCAAAAGTAAAAAGACTATCCAATCGTATTTGGGGAGTAATACTCGATATTATGAAGCTATTCCTTCCAGCTTGTACTTTCTTGTTATTGATGTTTTCAACCTCGATAATCCCTTTAAATACCTATAATGCAAATATTCTCGGAATAATTGATGAGGGTCTTAATCCTCTTATGATAAATTTTGATCCTCAGTATGCTACAGTTAACCGTGATCAGGCGACTAATCCCGAAGATGCAAAAGTTGTTCCAAAAGTCCATGTGTCTTCAAGCACCTCTGGAATTACCACGATTCTAGAAAGAATTATTAATATTGGACTTTCATATATAGGCAAGATTTCTTACCCAAGAACTTTTTCATATCTTTCGATACCTTTTGTAATATTAATCCCAAGTCTTTTAACTTGCTTTCGCTACTTCCGCAGTTGGCAGAAGAAAAAAGAATATGAGAAATTGCTAATCCCTTTGACTATTTGTGTATATCTTGCTTTTTATATTTTTCATGCCTCAATTAGTCGATACATCCTGCCAATATCTCCACTAGTATTGATTTTTTTCCTTTTCTTTGTGAAGGATGTTTGGAAAGGAAACAGTAAGTTCTTGTTGATTTTTTTCCTGACAGTAGTGTTCAGTTCATTGGGTATTATGTTTGAATATAGCTTTGTATTTATGAAAATATGTGTAACGGTTTTGATACTTGCACTGTTATTTTTGTCATACATCCTTCAGAAAAAAAGTGAAATATTGAAGATCTTAATAATACTTATCATTTCAATATTCACAGCAGGTGCATCGCTGCTTGCTTCATACAAGGTTGGACAGATCGGATCTTATCTCCTATATGGATATAATAGAGAATGTCGCGAGGTAGTAGATCTTGTAAGTGAGGGAGAAAACGTTTGGGTCAACGATATTGGTTGGGATAGACTTCCGTACGTTTTAAGATCTGAAAATGTGCAGGACCCCGAATGGAGGTGGGGATTACAAGAGTGGGTTCCTAAAAAGGATTTACTGGTAAGAAATGATGAGTTTTCAACGTATTCTTTCAGATGGAGAAAAGAGTATGAGTTGAAGGATATTGTTGAAGAAAGAGGTATTTCACAAATCGTCTATACTCAGTTGGAAAAAACTTTTGCCTACGATGAGTTATACATGCAGGATAGGTTATCTCAGTTGTCAGGCTTTTCATGGCTTGAGCTTTTGGATACTGTCGGACTAAAAAATAAAACAGTATATATTTTCGAAGTTAAGGGTGTGTAATTTCAGAATATGTTTTGTAATCGCTTAATTTTCGTCTATAATCATTAATATGAGGATTATTGTTGACGCAACGTCTACACAGGACCAGTCGATGAATAGAGGTCCTGGGAGGTATACCGATGAAGTGATAAAAAAAATGGTCAAGCAGAGCGAGAAGGAAGGAAGAAAAGACATCTTCTATCTTTTGACATTCAATTCACCCACGACCTTACAGCCAATCATTTCTGAGTGCTGTGATAATGTGAGGTCTATAAACATTGGTAAAAGAAGACTTTCCGACAAATTTAACGATATTTGGTGGACGACTCAGTACATGCCAGCTATTAGGAAGTTGATTAAGGAAGAGAAACCCGATTTATATTTTTGCCCATATTTCTGGAGGAATTATCCGATAAGAAATATTCCAACAGTGGTTATGATTCATGATCTCACTTTCGCTTTACAAAACAAGTATTCGA
>JBDRHV010000103.1:0-2657 GCA_043816465.1 bacterium
ATACAGTAAGTCTTCTGCTCTATAACTTCTCTCAAATATGTAAGCTCTCCAGAAGAAGCAAATGGATCATGTAACAAACTACACCCGCTAACCCATATTGGATCAAACAGCCTTAGATTCTTTATTTCATCCTTTGGATAAACTGTTGCTACATATTTCTGAGGAAGTGTATTCAAGAGCTTTACTGCCGCAACATCATGATGCTTATCATATGCAATTATTTCTGCCCTTGATGAATTGGCAGATAACAATTTACTTCCATCATAAACAAATGATTCACAAGTTACTTCTTCGAGAAAATCCTTCTTTATGTTTTTCTTCAAAATATTATGCCATTCTTCTTGTACCTTTATAGCACTGTCTACTACATGTTCACAAGTAAGGACGATATTTATATATGTTCCTGGTCTTTTGCTGTCCTCTTTGCTGTACACCAATACTCCACTTCCCCCAGCCTTCTCTGTCCTCACTCTTGTTACTGGATACAAAATCCTTTCATGCTGTTGTTCTTGAGTTAACATTTTACTCTCCTTTTATAAAGTCTAGATCTTTTATCACCATATTGCTTGGCGTCAAAAGCTTTTCTGATATGTATTTCATTAGTATTGCTTTTTTGTATTGAACTTTCTCTAACTTACTATCAAGTAACCATCCTCGTCTTTCATCATTTATTTCCCACTCAATCCATATTTCTGGCTGCCCTTTAAAATTGTCTTTGTATAGTTCCAAAGCTCTGCTTCTTACATATTTAACTAAGTCCCCAATCCCTCCTTTTTCTTTTGCCCTTTCTATTTCCCTTTTTGTAATTCCGCCATAATAAACACTTTTTATGTCTTCCATGCTTTGTACCTCCTTTATTCTATTATACCTTCACTCCAAACTTCTGGCAACACATCTCTAAACATTTCCTTCGAATTATCAAACTCACTTAGATATATTATATCCTTTGATATGTATCCTCGTTCAGAATCCCAAAATGTTACTATCTGAACTGGCTTTGATACTGTATGCAATCTTCCAAATGAATATTCATCTCCTCCCTTCATACATCCTGCAATAAATGCTGCTCCTGTTCCTATGTCTAATTCATCATGTCTATGGAAATGTCCTAAGAAAATAAAATCGAAGTAGGAAGCAAATACATCTAGTACATCCTCTGTTGATGCTTTTGCATTTTCAAGCTCTTCCAAGTCTCTCTCTAATTGTAATCTCTGTCTTAGCTGCAAGACCTGTCTTAATTGTGCTACTGTCCTGCTTATCCCATAGTATGGTATTGACTGCCACATTCTTATCGAATCTCCATGCATCATTAGAATCTTTTTCCCTTCTACTTCAAATACATGAAGAAATGATTTGGGTATTGAAAGCTTTATATTTTTTTGATTCGAACAAAAGGCGGCAATTTGTTGATACAGCAAAAAATCCCAGTCCACATACTTATCTTTAGGGTATGGCTTTGGACTAATTCTTCCATGATTTCCAACGACACATGGTACATACACCAAATTGAAATGTTCAGATAAAGCTACTAGAGCCTGAGCAAGCATGCTTGCTCCACGAACCATTTGATTCATCACATTATCTATGTTTGTCTTTATTGTATCTAGATGTATTTCTCCACTAACCATGTCTCCTAACATAGGAACGTACAATATTGGAATATTTGCGTATTGGCCCCTAAGATGAATTAATCTTAGTACCTTTTTTACCCAGCCATAAAGCCTTCTATTGAATATGTCTATATTGTATTGATTCAGTCCACCTAGTTGATCGGGATCAACTCTTTCTCCAATATGTGTATCTGCAATAGGAGCTACAACTGATAAAGGTCTAGATGTTTTGTGAGTATCTGTTTTGAATAGTTTAGGTCTTACTTCTGGGATCGCAGGACTTAATTCTCGTATTGAATTTACTATTCTATCAAGGCCGGAAGACTCCTTAATTGCTGTCTGGTATAGTTTTCTGAAATGATCTCTCTCAGCCTTTAATGAATTCAGTTCCTTATCTCTTTCTATTGTTTCATATAAATTTAATTCTTTCTTCTCCACCCCTTTTTGTTTCCATATACCCAGCTGTTTTAACACTCCCCTCATCTGGAATCTATCAAATTGTATGTTATAGTTCTCTTTTAGCCATTGTCTACATTCTTGATTCTCTACTCCTCTTTGCCACAGTTCTTTCAGTCCATTCTGTGCCTCCTTTGGTACTATTTCTAGAAGTCTTTGGGACATTACTTTTTGACCTCCATATCTTTAGACAGAAATTCAATTAATCTTTCTCTATCCTCCATTTTAAAATCAAAACAATCCCAATGTCCATATTTGCATTTGTATCCAAAGATATACTTTAATGCTATCCAGATTCTTTTCCAAATACTTTGATATTTATTCAAAAACACAGAGGTGTAGAAGCTATCTTCTCCGTCTGGAAAATCTGGAAATTCACTGTTATCAATATAAGAGAATCTTAATGTGTGTTCATCACTAAAACATTGGCAAATAAAAAACTCGTCTTCCATTGCATATTTACTCTTCATTTCTATCCCTCCTTCTTTATACAGCTAGATACTAATACACTCATTTCTTTTAAAAGATCTTCATATATCTCTGTTGGCATATTAATTGTAACAAAAGGAAAAGATATAAAAACTTCTTCCT
>JBDRHV010000104.1:0-2985 GCA_043816465.1 bacterium
CTGACGAAAACAGCCCCGAGTGGGGCGGTCCAGTCTCTAAACAGTATGGTTATATATTAACTACATCCATCAGCATCACATGAAGATAAGTAACCACATAATCCACCATCACCTGTAAAATCACAATCTACATCATTTGAAGTGGTAGAAAATGTTGATTGCCCAATACCAGTACCAGTACAATTATAAAGATCATCTGAGCCTCCTGTCTGCTCTTGATTGATACAAAAAGTATAGTAAATTGCGTTTGTAGGAGCATTAGCTTTATAATAAATTACCGTCCCAGCTGGTGCTTCAAATGAACCCTCAAGATATTCATCAAGTAAAGGAGGAGTACCATCCACCATGTCAGCCACAGTAGCTGTACTTGGAAGATATTCAAGTTCATCAGAGTAATAAGATGTCAAAGCTCTTTCCAAGTTTGTCATTGCAGACATTCTTGCGACATTTCTTGATCTTCTCATTGCATATCCAAGACCTGCGATTGTGATACCTACAAGTACGGCGATGATAGCCATAACGATAAGTAGCTCAACAAGGGTAAACCCCTTTTGGCCAGTATCAGCTCCTTTGGAAATTTTCATTAGTAAGACAGTAATAAATTAAGAACTAAATTCTTCTATTTCCAATGTATCATCAACCCACAACGTTTGCAAGAGAGAACATTGGAAGATAGACGGCAATAGCAATAAAACCAATTACACCACCCATAATAATCAACATTAGCGGTTCCATAAGGCTTGCAAGGTTTTCTGTAAGCCTTTCTATCTCCTTACTATAATAATCAGCCAGCTTTCCAAGTACCTCATCCAGCTTACCTGTTTCCTCACCCACACCAACCATATTTCCTACAATAAGTGGAAACACTTCTGACTTAGAAAGTGGTACAGATAGCGGGGTACCCTTTCTGACTTGTTCCATTGCATCTTTCACAGTATTTCTAAAATTTGAATTACTTAGTGATCCTGCCGTTAACTCGAGTGCATCAAGAAGGTTTAATCCAGAACTAACAAGTAAATGCATAGTAGAGGTGAAGGTAGCAAGCTCAATTTTTTGAGCCATTGGTCCAAAGATAGGAATCTTTAGTTTAAGTGAATCCCATACAATCTTTCCCTTAATCGTGGACAAATAATATCGAACTCCAAATACAGCTAGTGACAAAAGTATCAGTACCAACCACCAAAATTTCCTTACGAATGTACTCATGTTTACGAGTATTCTTGTGACAAAAGGAAGTTCGCCCCCAAACTCAGAAAATATGTCCTCCACCGCTGGAATCATAAACACAATCACCATAACAACAACACCCACAACTACCACACCAATGACGGTAGGATATATCATTGCACCTTTGACCTTACCCTTAAAATCCCGATTTTTCTCCATATCATCAGCAATACTTAACAATATTTCCTCAAGCTTACCACTGTTTTCACCAGCCTTGATAAGGTTAAGAGTAATGTCATCAAATACTCCTTCGTGCTTTCTGAAAGACTCAGAAAGACTGGTACCACCTTCTACTGACTGGAGTACATCTTCAATAACTTCCTTAAATTTCGGATTTTTAGCTTGATTAAAAAGAATATGTAAACCCTGAGCTAGAGGAAGTCCCGCAGAAACCATAGTTGCAAGCTGTCTCATAAACACAACCTTCTCATCTAGGGGAATACCTCCGATATTTATTGCTTTCATGGATTCAAAAAGCGCTATCTTTTCGTCAACCTTTACAACAATTAGTTTCTTTTCCTGCAGCTCTTTGACTACCTGATTCCTATTTGTAGCCTCGATATCACCTTCTTTTTTGGATCCGTCTTTTGCTCTTGCTGAATAATGAAATACTGCCATTTGTTATTGTTTAAATATTATGAGTCTTCAACTCGGCGAACCCCGCACTGCGGGGGAAGACGGTTTATCTTAATAGTCTTATTACCTCTTCAGGTTCTATAGCATATTCTTCGGCTTGCTCCACTGATATAAGACCCTCTCTGACAAGCTGTACTAGAGAATTTTCCATAGAAGTCATTCCCACATCAAGGCTGGTCCTTATCACATTGTCTATCTGATATATTTTTCCTTCCCTAATAAGATTTTTCACAGCCGGGGTTGAAAGCAAAACTTCACAGACAGGTCTTCTTCCACCAGTTCTCACCGGTATCAACCTCTGAGATATTACCCCTTCTATGATACTAGCAAGCTGAGTTCTTATCTGTCTTTGCTGATTATCAGGGAAAGTATCTATTATTCTATCTATTGTCTGAGATGAACTATTCGTATGAAGGGTAGCAAATACCAAATGACCAGTCTCAGCCAAAGTAATAGCCGACGAAATAGTCTCAAAATCTCTCATTTCCCCCACAAGCACAACATCAGGATCTTCTCTCATTGCACTTCTAAGGGCTATCTCCCAAGAATGGGTATCCTCGTGCATCTCCCTTTGACTTACAAGAGCCATTGCTCTTGGGTAGACGTATTCGATAGGGTCTTCAATCGTGATGATATGTTTTTCATAATTCTTATTTATCTCCTGAAGCATTGACGCTAGGGTAGTGGTCTTTCCGTGACCGGTAGGGCCAGTAATTAATACAAATCCTTGGTTCAATTTTGTAAATCGCCTCAGAATCTTTGGTAAATTCAATTCTTCCAACGTCTTAATTCTCTGAGGGATTATTCTAAAAGCAGCTGCAAGTCTACCTTTTTCGTGATATACATTGATTCTAAACCTCGCAACAGCTTCCAACTCAAAAGCAACATCAACCTCTCTATTTACCTCAAGCAAATCCCTTTTACTTTCTGCAAGGGTAGGAAAGATGAGTTTTTCTGCCATCTCTGGGTTTATTAGTTCAGTACCAATATGGACAAGTTTGCCATCTATTCTGAATATTGGTGGATATCCCACTGTGATATGGACATCTGAAGCATTTCTTTCTTTTGCTAGCTCTAATAATTTTTTAATATCCTTTGGATAAGTCTCGGATTTCACACTAG
>JBDRHV010000105.1:0-4041 GCA_043816465.1 bacterium
ATTTCTGGATTTAGGATATGCTTTTATACTTCGTAAAAAGATTTTTTTAATGAACCCCATCCCTGATATGAATTATTCTTCTGAAATAATTGCAATGAAGCCAATTATCATTAATGGTGATCTAAAGAGTATAAATTAGGACAGTTTCCTGTCTATTGAGAGGTTTCCTTATAATTTTGAAATCAAGAAAGCTCCTAGTAAATTTTTCATGTATCTGGTTAAATAGTTGTTATGAAAGATGACAATGATCATCCAAAGGTTGCACTTGGAGTAATGATAATAAAAGACGGAAAAGTATTACTTGGAAAAAGAAAAGGTTCTCATGGATCTGGAGAATACGCATTTCCGGGAGGTCATGTTGAGTATATGGAAACATTTGAGGATTGTATTCAACGTGAACTTCAAGAAGAGTGTGGACTTCAGGTAACAAACATTGAGTTACTTTTTGTGACAGTGCTCTGCCAATATACACCGAAACACTATGTCCATCTAGGTTTTTCCGCAGAGTGGAAATCCGGTATACCAAAAGTGTTAGAACCAGAAAAATGTGAAGGATGGGATTGGTATGATATTGAGAACTTACCTGATAACCTATTCTCAACTATAAAAACAGCTATTGATAGTTATAAGACCGGAAAGTGTTATTATAAAGAATTTGAAATGATTAAATGAAAAGAACAGGTTCAATCCGAAAGAAGAATATTCGATTAAGGAGAATCTTTTGGCTTAAGTTTAGAAATATTCTTATTATTGGGGTACTTCTCTTAGGGCTTGGCGGTATTACATATTTTGGGGTAGATCAAGTCATCTCAATAAAAAACAAAGCTTCTCAAGTTGGTGAAAATCAATTTACTCTAGCAAATAGTAAAGGAGAGGTTTTAGGAATTTCTGAGGTTCCATCCTTTCCGGAGTCCAAGTTTCTATTCGAGAATAATCTAGAAAGTGATATCGTCCAGCAATTTTTAGCAAAAGGAAAATCTGCGTACTTATTACCACTTGATGCTGATTGGGATGACGTAGTGACTTTTTATTCTGATGGACTAGATGAAAACGGTTGGACTCATGTACTTTCGGTGGATAGAGGTGACGAGAGCAAAATGTTTGGTGAATACTGGGTCAAGGGAGAAAAAGGGCTAAGAATCTATACAAAATTAGATGATATCTGGTATGAGATAATTACAGTAGAACAGGCAAATTCAGGTCTTGCAGATAAAATCGCCCAAGAAGATGAGATAGATATGTACCTGGCAATGAATTCTGGCGAAGAACTTCCCACGAACTATCCTTGGAAACTCGAATTTTCATCAGAGTGGACCGCAAAGATTGGAAAATCAAAACTTCTCGAAATTGAATTTGTACAGTTTGATCATTCGGATGGGGAGCAAGTGCTTGTAATAGAGCCCATCGAATTTGTTACACTCCAGCCCCTCAGAGATGTAGGGGTCTCATATCTTGATACTGCAAATGAATTCCGAGATACAGAAGATCAGTTCAAGATTCTTTCTATTGACTTAGTAAAGATTGATGGACAGGAAGGTTACAAATTCTCATTGGAATCGGATGAGGCGGACGGATTTTACTGTGTTGTTGCAAACCCAAAGAATGAGGTAATCTATGTGATAAGGACATTCACTGGAAGTGCTTCTTTCTTCAACTACGTACTATCGAATATTTCTGTTAACGAGGAGAAGAAGACTTCTTTAACGCCTTAAATATTTTTTCAGCTACTTTGAGATTGTTCATTACTCCATTAATTTCCTTTACACTTGCTCCTTGTATTCCCTTGAGTGAGCCAAATTTTCTAAGTAACTGTTTCCTTCTTTCTTCTCCCACACCTTCTATGTTATCTAGTACGGAATGTTTTTGCTCGATTTTTCTTGAATTCCTATGATGTTTTATTGCAAATCTATGTGCTTCGTCTCGAAGATAGGTAAAAATAAAGGGGTTGTCTATTCGTATTTTGGACACAGTTCCATCTTTCTTCTTTATCCAAAATTCATCTTTGGCTGGAAGACCAGACCTTTTTAGTCGTTTTCCTTTTGATATCCCAACCACTATTGATTTTTCTAAAATTTCTTCTGGTACACCAGATAGCTGTCCTTTCCCACCATCTATCAATACGATATCTGGTAAAGCTGAAAGGCTTTCATCCACAGAGTTCTCTACATGCTTAAATCTTCTAGTGAGAACTTCTTTTATCATTCTGACATCGTTTGGGTCAGACCTTCCTTTAATCTTGAAAGCTCTGTAATTGGAGATGAGAATTTCTGGTCCCTTACTTACCGTCATAGATCCGTATGCATTTTTCCCTGAAATGTTTGATATGTCATAACACTCTATCCTTGCAAGTGACGGTTGTGTTCTTTTTTTATCATAATAGCTGAAGATTTCAGATATTCCTGCGACATCCCTGTCCTTTTTCATTTTAATAAAATATTCCTCTGTATCTCCGTAGCTAATATCTATTCTCTGACTTAGGTATTTAAGATCTTCAATTTTATCTCTAAGTACAGCGGCATTCTCAAAATTTTCTAAGGATGAATAATCAAGCATCTTTTTTTCAAGCGTTGAAACGTGTCTTTTCTTTTTTCCTTCAAGTATTGAAATGATTTCCTTGATATTTTTTTTGTATTGTTCAGGGGTGATTAGGTTATCACAAGGTCCAGTACATTGTCCCAGATGATAATAGAGGCAGATGCGTTTTTTTGATATTTGTTTAGATTTCTTTTCAGGAAAGAACTGTAGTCCGCAATCAGCGTATGGATATAACCTTCTTAGATACTTAAGTATTCTATTTGTGGGCCTACCATCAGGATAAGGCCCAAAGTATCTACCCTTCTTCCCCTTTTCCCTTGTCTTAATAATTTTGGGATATTTGCTGTAAGTATCGATATAAATCCAAATGTATCTCTTGTCGTCTTTTAGGTCTACGTTGTAGTAAGGTCGATATTTCTTTATCAGGTTTGCCTCAAGGATAAGTGACTCCACTTCGTTTTCTGTCTCGATCACCTTAATATCAGAAATTAGTGGAATCATACTTATGAGAACGGGCCTATCCTCGTGTCTGGATGTGAAGTAGCTTCTCACTCTTGATTGGAGGTTTATTGCTTTTCCGATATACAAAACTTTTTCGCCCTTATCGTAGAACCGGTATACACCATTCGTCTGAGGTATCTTTGTGAAGTCAAAATCAATCATATGGTGATTATAGCGTATAAATGAGGTCTATTTCGTAATTAGTAATTTATATAGCGCTGTCATAATCGTGGAAAAACCACACGAAAACTTACGACAGCGCTGCTCACGAGTTATTTCTTAGACAGTATATACACAGCATATTCTAAGAACAAAGCCGACCAATAACCAACCAAAATATTTGTTACTACCATAAGTAGGGCTTTCTCTTTTACACGATAATCAGTTTCTTTTCCTTTATCATCACTAGAAATCATTAGGAGCATTATTGAGACAAAAGAAAACGTGATCATTAGAAGCAGTATAACCATGGAAAATTCTCTTAGGTCAAGCGCGAGGAACTCTTTTCCTAAAAAAGGAAAGCTTAACAATATACCTAAGGTTATCTGCGATACCGTAGTTTTAAATAACCATACAAAAAGCTTGAATAACAATTTTAATATGTTATTCAGAAACAGAAAAAACTTATACCCAATCATTTCATCCTCCATATTTTTAAAGATCGTGAGCAATAGGATTATATGAAAAAACTACAGGGTAAACAATATGTAAAAAAGACCCTGTCCACTTTGCTATTCTTCGTGTCCAAGGAACTACGTTTTTGATAACCAAGCGTCTTTACTGTTGCAAAAGGGAAAACTTGGGGCCAGGCCCGTTTTAAATCCTAAATTGATCCAGTATCGGGGTGACCACCGCTACGTTTTTCAGTGTTTAACCAATTATTCAGGAAGATCTTCAGTGCGGGCTTTTCTAGTTGATATAGAAAACAAAACATAGCGGGGTCTTATAACCTATCCGTTGTTTATTTGTTATGAAGGTATATTCTAGATTCTGAACTGGTCCAGT
>JBDRHV010000106.1:0-2964 GCA_043816465.1 bacterium
TATCCGATTGATAATCCTTCAGATAGATTCATTCTTTTGGATGATCTAGCACGGGTAAAAACAGAGATGTACGAAATGTTTGATGATCTTGTCACGGTTATTAGCCGTGATAGTGATTTTAAATTTGATGATACCACTAGAAGAACAGTCATTGGATTTTTTATTCAGAGAGTCATAGAAAGAGTTTATGAAGTTATGATTGATCATTATAAGCCAGAAAACGTTATGGTTGTTGGCGGATTACACTATAATGTTAAGCTGAATAATCTTATAATGAAATCAATCCCAGGTGTTTTTTGTGCAATGCCGTTAGCTGGTGACCAAGGGGCGGCGATAGGATTATATCGTAAGTTAAACGGGACTCTTAAGATGCCAACATTATGTATTGGCAGAAGAAACCTAATAGTTCCAGAAACAACTAAAACAATAGGCGTTAGAACTACCAGTGAGCTTGTTGATGCAGTGGTTGACAGGGTATCAAGAGACGATGTTGTTCAAGTGGTTGCTGGCAATATGGAATTTGGTCCAAGAGCGTTATGCAATACATCTACATTTGCATTGCCAAAAGAATGTAATGTGGATCTTATTAATCATGTTAATGGTAGAAACACAGTCATGCCGATGGCGCCGGTTATGCTTAGACGAAACTTAGATTGTTTCTTTTCACCTGAGCAGTATTCTAGAGTTGTTGGATCTGACAAATATATGATTTTAACATATGACTATCATCATGATAAAGTAGAAAAATACTTGGGTGTAGCGCATCGATATCCGCTTTCAAATCGATATAGTGGCAGACCACAAGTGGTGGATACCTCTGATGGTTACATCTATGACGTTTTGGACAGATTGGAGAGTAAAACAAGAGTAAAAGCAATAATCAATACTAGCTTTAATGTCCATGGGAGACCGATTGTTTTTTCTGTAGAAGATGCGGTAGATGATCATAAATATCAAAGAGAACAACTACGTTCTAGTGATATCAGCAAGGATATGTTGTCACTAGTGATATTGGAAGGTGAGAATGAAATCGTTTAATGTTGCTTTTTCAGGCGCCTGTCATTCTGGCAAGACTACAACTATTGATAAATTGAAAGAAATATTCAAAGATGATGCCGTGGTTTTGGGCGAATTAGTTAGGGATACTAATATAGTCAGCATTGATGATATTAGAAAAGACCCTGAGCGGCACTTTTCTTTTGAGAAGGAAGTGATACAAAAGAAAATAGATGGCGAAGATAGTCTACGAAATGTAGAAGATAAAATATGTTTGATTGATAGATGTTTAACCGACAGTCTTCATTATCTACTAGATTTTACTAAGCCAGAAGAGCTAGGTGAAGAGAGTCGACAAGGGTTTAATCTTTTTGTGGGCCGTGTGTCTGGCATAACTAGAAAACATCTAGAAGATTTTTATGATGTGGTATTGCTTTGTCAACCAATACCACCAAACGGGATGGTCGATAAATTTAGACCAAGAAGTCTAACCTCAGAGGATCAAAGAAAGGAATACAATCGTATTATTGAGGTAACAAAAAGCTTTATTAGTGAAGACCCAGAATGGGAGGGGAGATATAAATTTAATCGACTGTCTGTAATTGGTAACAATCTCGTTAGTGATTTTGCAAACATGATCCAGAATAAGTTAATCCAGTCTAAGTATCCGTTTAAATCGTATGCTGATTATAAGAACTCAATAGAAGAGAAGTTTTTTGTGCCGAATAATATAATCATGAACCGATATGGAGCTATAGAATACAGGGGTCAAAATATCAAGACTATCAACTTCTCTGCTCTGTTATACACTGACAATAAACCAGCAGCGGATGAAATCATAAACACAGTGTAAAATCTGATTCTAGATGAACGTTATTCTGATTCTAGATGTTATCCAACAGGATTGTGGAAACAGAATAACATTATGCTAGTTGGTGAAGCCCCAGGAGAGTATGGTAGGGGGTTGAAATCTGATTTTTTGAAACCGGCATTCATATTTACTCGAACTAGTTGGATTTTAAGATTGGCGATATCACGAGCTATGAGAGGGTATGATCCACCGTATATTACTAATCTTTTGAAATATGCAAGACCTCATAATACAGTAGTAAGTAGTGATTTTGATAAATGTCGTGACATCTTCAAAAGAGAAGTGGAACTAATGAAACCGTCTAAAATAATAGCCCTAGGGAATAATGTATCCGGATACTTAAAAATGTTGAATATCGACCATATTAAAATGCTACACCCTGCCGCGTTACTATACTCAGGTGGATCGCTAAAGGAGTATATTGACCAGTTTGAAAAGGTGATAAATCAATGAGTGTAGATATAATAAAGAAACCTGAATTTGAAAATGACGATTATTTAATCAAAATTAATGAGTTTTCTATTAATCAGAATATGATTAATAAACTTTTGCAAAGTGATGATTATTTAAGAGCAAAGTATATTAGTTTTGCAGAACAAAATCCAGCAAAAGATAAATTTATTAGGTTTAGAGATAGAGCGTCATTAAGATCAATTGATACTCTGCCGGATCTATCTAGTTCAGTATACACGTATGCTGTGAAAAGTCGAAATAATATTGATGATTATCTTACTATTATAGAGACAATCAAACATAATCTGAAAACATACCCTGACAGTCGTCGAAATGCTGTTAGATTTTTAAATAGTTATTTAACATATAACTCATCGGAATCAAGACCAATTGATGTCAGTTGCTTAGCGTTCATTCATTATTTTTATGCAGATGATGAATTGAATGTAAAAATAGTGTTTCGAGCTAGTGATGTTAAAAGTGAATTGATTTATGATGTTTTAACATTGTATTCATTTTTCATTATTCCTGTGACTGATGTTCCAGTATGCCTGTCTTTATACTCAACCACAGTGCAAAATATAACGTTCTTTGAAACTTTCATCAATAATCTAAACAAAATTATAGAGGAGAAAGGCGATGCT
>JBDRHV010000107.1:0-3481 GCA_043816465.1 bacterium
CCCCCTATACTTCCAGTGTATGTTCACTCCTTCCTTCAATAATTACAAGAAGGGGTCCTTTGACCATCTGACGGGAAGAAAACACCCGTTTCCCTACAAAAAGAGGAACAAAAGGATGCCCGCACATAGCTAGATTGGATAGCTTTATTATTTTCCAAATCTAACTATGAATAATCTTTTAACGCCCAAATTTCTGGGCGCGATTTTAATGTCTGTGCTTGCGCACAAAGAACAAAAACGCAAATGCGGTGACACACCTTACGTGGTGCATCCTATTGCCGTTTTGTCACTGCTGATAAAATGGGAAGCCGATGAGGATACATGTATTGCCGGAGTCCTGCATGATGTACTGGAAGATGCACCGGATGATGAGAAGGAGATGTACAGAGAAAGGATAAAAGAAGAATTCGGACCGGATGTTCTGGCCATTGTCGAAAGTGTTACGGAGCAGGACAAATCACTCCCTTGGAAGGAGAGGAAGAAGCAATATCTGGAGCATCTAAAGACGGCCTCAGATGAGTCTGTCTTGATTAGTTGTGCGGATATGACCCACAACCTTAACTCACTTGTGGAAGCATACAGAGAACAGGGGGAAGATGTCTGGAAACACTTTAATGCCATTAAGCAGTGGAAGGTGTGGTTCATTGATAGGAGAGTAGAAATGCTTAAGGAAAGACTGTCTGAGAAGTATGTCAAAGAACTCTGTTCTCATCAGACTGAACTCAATATTCTCATTATTCAATCTGCATCATCGGGTCCACTTCTTAGGTTAGAAGATGAAAATGATGAGAAAGCGGTTTTTTCCTGTGACCCGTTGTATCAAGAACTTTGGGATTACTGCAATCTCACCGAGGAAGAAATGGAGAGCGGGGTACTGGATGAGGACAAAAGAGTTATGGAAAGAGCATCTGCCGCTACGGATGAAGAAGACGAAGATGAAACCGAGAAACCATACAAAATAAAGGTTATCGACAATTTCCACTTCCATTGTGGTGGCGATGACGATGAAGATTATATGTACATACATGGTTACTATGACACCGAAGAAAAAGCCATTGATGAATGTGAGACGATTACAATCCATAGCATTATGGATCAATACGAAAAAGGTATAACCCCAAGCAAACTGGTGGAAAAATACAAAGCCTTTGGATCGGATCCGGGAATAATGTCAGCGAATTATAAACTTGATGATCCCAATCCATTTTGTGCATGGGAATATGTTAACGAAGAGTTGTGTGAGAGGATAATTGAGATAATTAAAGATAGTCCTATGGCAAATAAGGGTTCAAATAGCACTCTTATAAAACCTGAAGATGGGGATACGGATGAGTTGATTGATGAGATGCTAGATAAATGGAGTAAGGCTGAATAAGACAAAGGCGAGATTTGATACCCTGCGAAAAAAGTTTATACTTACGTCGCCTTTTTATCGAGAGACGGTGAGAGTCTTGACTCTTCGACCCGTCAATAGCCATGCTATCGCGAGAGCAACCGTGGAAGCTTGCCTACATGAGTGTATTGATTTATATTGGCAATATGTCTTTCCAAGCACCAATAACAATAGCACAAGCCATAGAGAATATTGATAACAACAAATATCTCCTACCTGCAATTCAACGAGAGTTTACTTGGAAGTATGAGAAAATTGAGTGGCTTTTTGATTCCATAATGAGAAAGTATCCTATTAGCTCGTTTTTATTTTGGAATGTTGAGGGAAGCACAATGCAGTCATATAAATTCTATAAATTCCTAAAAGCTTTTAGAGAAGAATATGAAACCCACAATGAGGAAATTAATACTGATGGCTTGAATAACTTCACTGCCGTACTTGATGGTCAACAACGATTAACCTCTCTATATATAGGACTTAAAGGAAGTTTTGCTTACAAGAAACCCAGAGTAAGGTGGGAAAACAATCAGCATGCCCTGCCAACAAGGCATTTGTATTTAAATATAGATCGGCCATTGGAGGATGAAGAAGATGGCAGAATGTATGAGTTCAGATTTTTAACCAAAGAAGAATACGAAGAAGAACCTAGCAAATGGTTCAAAGTAGGAAATATATTAACCTTACGAGACAACTACGACTTTAATGAATACCTAGATGCACACGGCTTAAAAGAGAACAAATTTTCTTACAAAACACTTTCAAGATTGCATTCAGTTATTCATACAGACAGTATTATCAATTTCTTTCTGGAAGCAGAGCAGGATATTGATAAGGCGCTCAATATCTTTATACGCATTAACAGTGGTGGCGAGCCTTTGGACTTTTCTGACTTAATCATGTCCATTGCCGTTGCTAACTGGCAAGAGAAGGATGCGAGAAAAGAGATACACAAGTTAGTAGATGAAATACGAGACAAGGGCTTCTTTATATCCAAGGATTTTATTCTTAAAGTATTTTTGCTACTGCACAGTAAAGACATAAAATTTAAGGTAACAAATTTCAGCACAGAAAATGCGAGAGACTTCGAAAATGAGTGGGAGAGGATCAGCAAAGCAATACATCTGACTTTTGATCTCATACGAGATTTTGGTTTTGTGGATTCCAACCTTACTTCTAAAAACGCACTCATGCCCATTATTTACTATGTCTATCACAAAGATAACAACGGTGGGTTCCAGTCGAGGGTAGAATTTAAGAATGATAGGGCAATCATAAAGAAATGGTTAAATATTGCGCTCATAAAGAGAATATTTGGAGGAAGCCCCGATCAAATTCTTTCGGCAATCAGAGGTGTGTTTACGGACGACATTACAAAGCTACCCATTGCGGAAGGCATTTCTGAGTTTCCAATAGATGCCATTCAAAACAAGTTGAAAGGTACTACCAAAGATATGACCATTGATGATGACTTCATACGAAACATTCTAAGTACACAGAAAGATGGCGGCCTAGCCTTTGCCATATTGTCCCTACTGTACCCACATTTAGACTACAAAAATGGAGAATTCCATAAAGACCATCTACATCCCCACTCAACGTTCAAAAAAGCAAAGCTAAAAGAAAATGGAATTGATGCTGATAAATTCGATTTCTTCTTAGACAAGGATTACAACAATAGTATCTTAAATCTCCAATTACTTGATGCAAATGAAAATGAATCCAAAAATGCCATGGAACTTAAGGAATGGGTTATTTTTGAAAGTGAAAAGCAAAATATTTCGATTGAAAAGTTTTGCGAAAACCATTTGATTCCAAATATTTTGGAACTTAAAGACTTTGAAGACTTTATCCAACAAAGAGAGGGGTTGCTCATTGGTAAATTGAAAGAGATTATCAACTAAGTATTAGAGTAAGGATTGTGCGGTAGTTACTACAAGACTTTTTCAGCCTCCTCCCGATACTTACACCACTCACACTCCTCTCCACACTCCGGCGCCTTATCCCCCATCAAACACTTGTGAGCATCCACAATAGCCTGTTCCACCCAACTCCTATCTCCCTTATGAGAAATAATTTCCTCCTCAAACA
>JBDRHV010000108.1:0-2411 GCA_043816465.1 bacterium
GCAAGGTTTTGGGTGGGGAGATGCAAAATTTGCTCCTTTCATTGGTTTGATTTTAGGGCCTTTGTATACGATTGCTTCCGGTTGGATTGGGGTGGTGTCTGGTGCGATTGTCGGATTGATTCTGGCCTATTTGATAAAGAGAGAGAAGCCAAAGGCAAAATCACCATTAGCAAATCTCAGGATACCATATGTACCGTTCATGACTTTTGGAGCATGGTGTGCCCTACTTTGGGGAAACATTGTTGTTGATTATTTCATAAATATGTGGAAATTTTGAATATGTTGAATAACATAACAAACTCGATATCTAACGAGACCCTATCCCCCTCACATGTGAAAGGTTCGTCGTCTAGGGAAAGCGGATTCACATTGGTGGAGTTACTCATTGTTATAGCAATTATTGCTATTCTCGTAGGTATCACAATTGCAGGACTTGGATATATAAATATGAAGTCAAGGAATAACCATAGACTTTCTGCTCTTGGAAATGTGGAAAAAGCACTAATTGCGTTTTATGATGATCAGGGATATTTTCCTTCAAGTCTATCAAACACTTTCGACAGAGTGTTGGAAGATTATCTAGTAGAATATACTGAAGGAAGTTGGGAGGCCCCTTCAGATACTTCTGCTTACTATAGAACAGATTATCAAAGTAGAGAGTTTATGGTTTGTTTTGGAATTGAGGAGTATCTGTCAGGTGATAAGTTATATTCATGTAAAGGAACGGGTATTGGAAAAACGGAAGGCAACTGGCCTCAGTCAAGCTCTGGTATTAATTGTGAAGGTGTTCAAGATCCGGTAGATTGTGGTGCTGGTCCTGTCACTTGGAGTTCAGATACTGAGGACTGGGAATATTGAAGTCTTTTTTTCTTTTTTGTTTGAAAAGAAAGCCATTATCGTTATAATAGATTTGTATGAGAAATAAACTGTCTAGCAGTTCGTCGGGTTTTACCCTAGTAGAGATGTTGGTCTCTATGACGATAATTGCCTTGATATTGGGTCTCTCTGCCGCTGGTTACAATGGACTTCGAACGACCCAGATACTCAAGCAATCAGCTGAGACATTAAAGTCCGACATTATGTATGCCAAGAGGTCAGCCATGCTTATTAAGAGAAACGAGGGTGAAAACTGGATAAATGGGGTTGGGATAGATCTGGCAAGTATGTCTATGGAAGAAGGTGGATATAGATTGTTTAAATATTGTGGGGAAGATACCGGATATGTAGATTATTCTACTCAATACATTTCAAACGTTGTTTCTCTTTTTGATATTGAGGGTGGACAGACTCCTGCTCCCCCTTCTGACTATTATGGAGATTGTAAAACTACTGAAACGAGCGAGTTCACATCACTACCGGGGTATCTTATGGTAGACAAAATTTCTGATACACTTCAGTTCCTTGTATCAGAATATCCAGAATCTCTTATCAACTCAGTAAGGTTTCTCTTCTTTGAATCCCCCACAGGTGAGATGCACCTATATGATTGTATGGGAAGTGAGATTGACCTTACCGAAGAAGGAGGTCCATTGTGGCTTGTATATAATCTTGGATCGAGATATTACCAAGTAAAGTTAAATCACAATGGTGAGGTACAGATAGGAATATACGATGGTGAAGAGACTGTGGAGCTTCTAAATGTGTGTGAGAATGAGATAGATATATTTGAATAGTACTGTTCTTTTTGAATTTCAGAGCGAGGACCTCAATGAGGAAATCGTGTGGATATACATTTTAAATATGTATTTCTATTTTGCCGAAGGCAAAGTAGAATCTATCCTGTTTATAATGAGGGCTAGGTTAAACGACTTCCTCTGACATAGCAACTCTACGGATAGACTCTACTCCGCCAAGGGCGGAATAGAGATACCCATAAATAAATACCTCGCCTCTGGCGAGAGGCTCTGAGATACAAATTAATTGTGAGTGTGTGAGATGAATAACAACCAAGAAGGGTCATCCTTCACAGAAAGTCTAATAACAATAGTAGTCGCAGGTATTGCATGTGTGGCCTTCATATCGGTTGTGGCTTCACTTGTCAGAGAGACAAAGAATAGAGAGGTGTCGGAGCTTATGACTAGTTATGCATTTGAAGGATTGGGAGAGATGAGGAGGTTGAGTAGCTACAGATTACCAGAGGAACTGGATCCAATTATAAGTCATACCTATTCTATCATTGAGGGTGATCTGGAACTGGTAAATGACATAGATTGTACTTCGGAATCGAGTGGATGTGAGCTTATCGATTTAAATGAAGGTGATGGATTTTTCTATAGAAAGATTGAAGTAGTATCAGCCACCTCAAATGAAGCTTTGGGTGTAGCCAAAGTAACAGTAGAGGTTGGTAGGACTAATCCAACTGGGAAATCAACTCTTGATTCGTATCAAATAGATGGATTCATCCAGCTTAA
>JBDRHV010000109.1:0-2354 GCA_043816465.1 bacterium
TTGCCAAAGTTACAAAAGACAACAATTCAATCATGCTTTATTTAAGAAACGACTTTAAGAAAGAAATACCACAATTAAAGAATACCGCCATGGGAGGATCTTTTCTTATGTTTTTCCAGATTCAAGGTGTAGATGAACTATATAAAAAGATTGAATCACAGGTTACAGTAATCCAACCACTTCATAAGACTGACTACGGAACAAAGGAATTCACTATCAAAGATTGTAATTGTTATATTTTGGGTTTTTCTGAATCATTGAAGTAGTTCTCATTTATTCAAGAAATAACCAATTAATGCTACAATTCTCTCGTAAGTGCGGGATCGTCTAATGGTAGGACACCGGCCTTTGAAGCCGTGAATCTTGGTTCGATTCCAAGTCCCGCAATGAAGCACAATAAATTGGCTTCATTGCAAGCAACCGCCCGCCTTCTCTAGAAGATCCGGTAAGTTGAATGGTACATTAGCAAATAAGTATTAATTGAGAGACCCCAGTACTTCTGCTTTGTGATACAATGACAAAGTTGTTCCAATGAAGAAATACTTTAAAATCCTCAAATTTTCATTTCTGAATCAGCTTGCATATCCCCTAGATTTCATTATTAGTATTATAAATCTTACTGTTATTGCATTTTTTGTAACTCTATTTTGGAGAATTATTCAAGGTCAGTCAGATATTGGAATAACAAGCATTACTGGATACTTCCTTGTAACAAATGGAATTTCAAATGTATTTATGATTCATACACAAAAATTTGGGAGTACTCTGAGAAAAACAATTAAATCGGGAGATTTAAATAACTATATAATCAAACCAATAAATGTAGTTCTTGCTCTTTATTTTGAAACACTCGGTAAACGAATTGTTGAGGTTACAGTTGGTACAATATTTATTATTATAGGAATAAATATTATAGACCCAGTTTCGATTCAATCACTGATCTTGTTTATTATTGCTTGTGCTTCAGCTATGCTACTCGGAATATCTCTTAATTTATTTGAGGGTGTTCTGACCTTTTATACAACCGAACCAGATGGAATTATGAATGTCGTATCTCATATCGCCAAGATAGCTTCCGGTTTATGGATTCCACTTACTTTTTTCCCAAATAGCTTGAGATCGGTTGTTGAATATTCCCCTTTTGCTGGAATGCTGTTCGTTCCGTATTCTACTTTGGATAGCTCTATCAGCCAGAGTAAAGTTGTATCCATGCTACTTGTTTCGTTTGGATGGGCAATACTTACCCTACTCATACTTAACGTTTATTGGAAAAAAGGAATCAAAAAATATGAAGGTATCGGGATTTAACAAAATATTCGAAGGAATAAAAAATCGATGGATAGTTTTTAGAGAGTGTATAAAGTACAATCTCCAAATCGAACTTGCCTATCCAGCTTCAAATTGGGGAAGTATATTATCTACGCTATTCTATTCTCTAGCACTTATTTTCTTTATCGAAGTTGTTTATCTTAATGTTACAAATGTCGTGGGATATGATAGAAATCAAATGCTACTTATGTTTCTAGTTGGCCAATCCTCATTTTATATTTGTTGGTCTACTTGGTATAAAGGAATCGAGGAACTCCCTCAAGATATATCAAACGGAAGATTTGACCTTATACTTACAAAACCACTCGATAGTAAGTTTTACACTAGCGTTCACAAAGCAAGAATTTTTGTTATTTTCCGCGAGGGAATTCTGCCAATGACAATTCTGTCTTCGATTATTGATTGGAAAGGATTGAACCTTGAGCCTCTGAATATTCTTGTAGGAATAGTTATCTCAATTCTTGGTATGATTAGTTTTCACAATCTAATGATTATTACCGTAATTCCTTCATTTTGGTTTGGAAGGATAGAGTCACTTCACAGGGTAATGTACAACATGTACGATTTGACCACCGAGAAAGTCCCCCTAGAAGGATTTCCTGATGTTTTCAAAATTGTTTTCACATATTTTTTTCCATTGCTATTCATTACTGGCTATTCAAGTTCTGTCATTCTTGAAAAATCTTCTAGATATTCAGCTCTGATTCTTGCTATAGTAATAACAATAATATTTCAAATACTTGCACGAAGACTTTGGAAATATGCAATTAAAAATTATACGTCTGCATCATCATGAGTAAAGTTATACAAATAGACAAACTAAGTAAAACGTATAAAACCAAGATTAAACAATCATTCTGGAAAGATTTTTTTCGTGCAAAGAGAAAAGATGTCAGAGCTGTCAACAATCTTTCATTCCGTGTAGATGAAGGGGAATCAGTAGCATTCCTTGGGCCAAACGGTGCTGGAAAAACAACAACCATCAAAATGTTAACGGGATTAATTTACCCGACTGATGGAAGTAT
>JBDRHV010000110.1:0-3659 GCA_043816465.1 bacterium
TCTAGCCATCTGAACTACTCCCCGATAAGAACAAAGGTATTTTAGCATAAATGTGCACAATGGGGCCTGGCCCCAATTACTTGGTATAATCCCAACATGCACCATGTGGCAATCATGAAAAAGGAATGGAAACTTACTGAAAAAGTTTTATGCGAAGAAAAAACGGTTGAAACTAGATGGTACAAACATAGAAGTGCGCCATGGAATCTAATTAACCCGGGTGATATTGTTTATTTCAAGGATTCTGGAAAACCAGTTTCAGTATCAGCAAAAGTATCCTTCGTAGAACAATATGATAATCTTGATAACAAGAAAATAAGTGAAATACTGAATAAATATTCTAAAAAGGATCTCGAAACATCCTCTATTTCGAAGGAGATTTCAAACTATATAAAAGGAAAGAAATACTGCATAATTGTCGGGTTAGAAGAACCTAAAAGAGTTAAACCTTTTAATATAGATAAGACAGGTTTTGGTACAATGTCAGCATGGATAACACTAAAGAATATTAATTTAATAAAAAAGAAATGAAGATATATTTTGCAGGATCGATAAGAGGGGGAAGGGAAGATTTGATACCGTACTATAATATAATTTTGTTTAACTAATATTCACAAAGGAATATGTATTATTACCATTATGGAGATACCTTCAAATCTCGTAAAATTATATCGACACTGGGAAAAGCATTCAACATATCCAATTTCATTTAGTTCAACAAATAATGTTAATCCAGAAACAATAAAAGATATCGAGCTTTTCATCACGGAAAGGATGAATATTTGGCAAAGAAAGCAGGAAAAACAAAAACCTCCATATACAAATGATCCGATACTTCAAAAATACAAATTTTGCAATATGTATAGAGAACTAGATAGACAAACAATTGAAATCCATACTTTTCTAAATAAAATTCGAGACGATTTTAGCTTATGGCTACTAAATATCGCATTTTTCAGATTTGTTTGTAGACCAAATACCATTAAACGGGTTGACAGATTATCTTTTGAGAAAAAAGACAATAATCAAGTATATGAAAAATTACTACAACTTAAGTCGCCAAAATACGGCGATGCCTATGTGTTTCCTATAAGTGTTATCCAAAACTCAAAATACAATACTCGAGAGAAATTCCTTTGTTCTTATCTTCCATCGGTAATTCCAACAATCTCTAAGCTAATAGCATCTTTTCAAAATAAAACAGTACTTGAATCGCTAGACATAATACTGCCCGAGTTTGGATACAATTTTCGTTTTCACTGGACAGAAATCTTAATAGATATTGCCTATCAATTTCCTGAAAAGATTGATTTGTTTAAGGATTTCTATGTAGGACCAGGAGCACCTCCTACTTTGAAAAAACTTTCAAAAAGAGAAAATGTTCTAAATGATTTGGTTAGAGTTAAACTTGAAGGTTTTCCATATTTAACATATAAGGGATCACCTATTTATTTATCAGCTGAAAATTGGGAGGGAATTGCTTGCGAATTTAGAAAGTACACAAATCTTAAAAGCGGAAATGGTCGGAAAAGGTTGTATTATAATAACTAATCCTCAAAAAACATCCACATAATATTTTTCTTCCTCAATAAACTTTCCTTTTCTTTTTGAAAATTCGTATAAGTCATCCTCGTTGTAATACTTCTTATCCAATTTTTCAAAATCTTTTTCCGGTAACCAATAGTTTTCTCCTCCCTCGACCTTTTCAGTTAACTCACCTTCGCAGTTTGTGATCTCAAAAATATGAAACACTTTATCTTCAAGCAGATTACCATCTTTCGTATATACAATATCTCTATGAGAACCTTTTAACGTGAAATCCCCAATATATCCTGTCTCCTCAAGAAGTTCTCTTCTTGCTGCTTCTTCAAGTAATTCACCGAACTTTACCTTCCCAGTGATAAATCCTTGATACCCATAATATGGCTCCTTTAATCTTCTCTGAATTAATAAGAATTCTTTTCCCTTCTCAAATTTTTTCGCAACCAGAAAAACAGCGTACTTTGGCTGTTTGTCTATCACCTTATTGTCGGTATCATATGTATTCGCATATTCCTTCCCCTTGATTGTAAGGACATATTTTCCTTTTTTGTCTTTTTCAACATATCCAACTTTTATGAGTGACCGAATATGGTATGTAAAATGATCAGAGGTTAGACCCTCAATATTCATCTCGGTAAAAGAGATATGAGGATGAAAGAGAAGCTGCATGAGTATCTCTTTCTGATGTTTGTGAATCTTGTCCATAAATAACCCATAAAAGATTACCTGGGACGATTAAACACAAAAGAAATACTTATGTCTAGTGAAAAAGATTTCACCTCATTAGAACTCGACTTCCTATAGTTTATAACTCTGCATACCAATCTGTAGCATCAATATCCGTTTGGTTTGGAGTAACTTCATCGACCGTAACATCAAGAGGATCGTGTGAATCACATTCAATACTCATACCACAAGGAACATATTCAGAATAATATGCTTTGTATTCATCCCCTGGAAGTTGTGCGTATATATTATAAGTACCATACGGAACCTCAATGAGATATCCCACGTGTGTGGTGAATTGTGGATCATCATAAATTATATCCTCAGTACAGTACTCTTCGGTTGAAGCTGTATCCTCAGCACATACAAACATATCTTCAGGAATGAATTCACTTGGATATCCCACTGCACCTGAAATAGAACCCAACACTTCTTCCTCTTCTGATTCAGGCAGCGACTCTAAACATTCCTCCTCCGTCTCAAAGGTTTCTAAGCTTTCGTACATATACAGTCCGCAAAATTCATCCTGCTGACAATCTACACTAGAATCATCAAACCACCACAAGTTATTGCACTCTTCAGATACCTCTTCTGAATCATCTGAGCTAGATTCATCTTCTGAAACATCAAGATCACTCAGAAAATATTTGTATGCAAAATATCCACCCACACCTATTACTCCCAAAAGAAAAAGCAGACCAAATACCACAAGAAGAATAATTGTTGTTGACTTAGAGCTGTTCTTTGTAGAAATATCGGATGGAGTAGGAGATGAAGACATTGTTTCTTCCATGGTAAAAGAGATATAGTTTAGATACTTTCATTATTATATACCGAATGGATAACGAGTTCATGTGAATGGAGATGGATTTTACTAACCACGTGATATACTTCTACTATGGAATACGGGACACAACTTACCCAAGACTTCTTCATAAGACCTTCTCTAAAAGTATCCCCTGATTTACTAGGTTGCATTATTGTTTCTTCTAAAGAAAGTAAAATTGTTGCAGCAAAAATTACTGAAACCGAAGCATATCCTTCATCAGATCCAACTTCACATGCATATGAAAGAAAACCAACCATTAGAACAGCAATTCAGTATAAAAATGGTGGTTATTTATATGAATACCTAATAATGGGATTGTATACGATAACTTCAATAGTAACTAGTAAAAAAGGAGAAGCAGATGTCTCCTTCATAAGATCTGTTGAACCAATCGAAGGGATTGAAATAATGAGAGAAAGACGAAAATATTTTGGAAAAGATCTTAAAAGAATTGCCTCTGGGCCAGGGTTGCTTTCTCAAGCTCTAGGACTCACACCGAAAGATAATTGCATGTATATCTGTGACAAAAACTCAGAAATAAAAATTTTCAAACCATCTGACC
>JBDRHV010000111.1:0-4691 GCA_043816465.1 bacterium
CAGAAAATAACGCTTCAAAATATCCAGGTTCATTCTCTGTTACATTAAAGTTTACCCATCCTGTTTCATTTATCACAAAATAATCCATTGCGTCCTTATTTGGATCCACTGCTTCTGCTTGATATCTATAGGATTCTCCAACTTCAATGCTTACATCAGGAGTTGAATCTTCGTATGGGTCGGTGGCAAATTCTGGGGATCCGTTGTCTCCAGGTACCACAATTGTTAGTTCCAAATTTCTATCTTGGATACATTCTACCTCTTCACCATCAGTATCTGTTACATATGCCTTTACGTTATAAATACCAAGCGATTTCATATCAAATTGGAGAGAGGGGAAACTGTCCTTATTTACAATAACAATATTATCCCCGTCAAACTCCCAGTTTTTTGTCTGAGTCTTTCCGTCTTTATCTGATAGCTGTACCCTTGCGGATTCGATCCCACCATCTATATCCGAACCTTCAAGTATGAAACCTTGCTCATAATTTTGGGGAATATAGTTCAGACTATATTGTACTGGAGCAATAGAACATCTTGGTGGAAGATTGGTGGATTTTTCTGAAAGGCTAAGTGTGAATCTTTGGATTGCACAATCAAAAATCTGTTTGTCATCAAGATTCGGAGCGACAGCCGTGAGAGTGATATCCCAGCCATCTCTGTCATTTATTTCTTTTGGGTTATCCCAGATCAACGTTCTGGAGTCTCCTCCTACAGTCAAACCATATGGAGGATTGTGGAGTTCAAGATTACATAGAGATCCACATTTATCAACATCACAACCAAGATACATTGTGGCGTTCTTCGCATTGTATCCAGTGAGTTTTATGGTCTTCTCGTATTTGATTCCAGTAAATGCTTTTGTTATATTGTCTGAGTCAAAATTCGTAGCAAAATCTATCGCTGTTTCCTCCTCTGAGGCCTGATTTCGAAGATCTTGAATTTTTTGCGTACCTATCACAGTCGCAGGGATTGCTATTGCAACAAGTAGGGTTGTAATGATAATTGCTTTTTTCTTGCTGATTGGGCGGTTTCTCATCTAAACATGACTATATACTAAATATTGATACGACTTCAAATTTATTTGTTGCCGTAATACCTTGCGGCTTGCCGCAGGTATGTAAGGCACTTTAATATTGAGCGAAGCTCCTTTACAAAGAACATGCCTCGATACTCGAATCGAGGTGTGTTATTGATTACTGTAAATCTCTGACAATTTTGTGTTTATTGTCTGTACAGCTGTATCCAATGCTTGATCTTCTCTAATGTCTCTTTCCACCACATCAGTAATTGCATCATTTAGAGCTTGCTTTGATGTTATTTCATCTCCCCACTTCCAAGTTTTCATTGTCGGTGCCATGAGGATAAAAGAGTCTACATATGGGGTAGCAGATATCTCTGATGCGAGATCTTTTCTTGAATAAGGTTCACCAAAAGTTCTTTCTTGTGATGCAAGTGCAAACATTTTTTGCTCCTGTTCTTTTTCTGCCATGAATTTTACAAATTGCCATGCTTCCAACTGGTGTTCCGATTGTGCGGAAACAGCTTCCCCCCAATATGTTGCATAATTGATATCTTCGTTGTTACCTACAAGCTGTGGAAGAGGAGAGGTTCCAAAATTGATTGAAGGGTTCATATTTATAATATCGAAAACTCTCCAACTTGGACCAAACATCATTGCAAGGTCGCCAGCAGAGAACATCTCGAGATCGTTTCGAAGTTCGCAGGTCCAAATCTTCGAGTCGGATACAAAATCTGTATAGTAATCGAGCACACTTGCCGCTCTCGAAGTATTGAAAATCACTTGAGTGTCATCGCTTGACGTCATCTCAATGTTGCTCTGTAGCATCAATGCTGAAAGTAGTTCTGCTGAGTGATTGATATTACTCGAGCAACCAATTGCCGCTCCAGCCTGAGTTATTATTCCCCCCGAAGTTGAAAGGGTCAGTTCTAAGGCGTTCTCTTTAAAGGTATCCCAATCTTCAGGAGGTTCATTTATCCCTGCTTTATCAAATAGGTCTTTATTATAGAAAAGTGCCATACCATCTATCATAAGGGGGACAGCGTAAATTTGTCCGTCTGTTCCCATGAAATCTTCAAGAGCAGTTGGATAAAATATGTCCGAGTATTCTGTCTGAGTCATGATTTCTGGTGGAAGAGGTGAAAGAAGACTTTGAAACTTGTATGTCCATGTGTTGTGTATTCTCACAATATCCGGGGTAATCTCTGGATCGCTTAATCTTCCATACACATTATCTTCGTATTGGGTTATTCGGTCTTGTATATAGGTGATTGTAATATTTGGGTGATCTATTTCAAAATCGTCTATTAATGATTGTATTGTATTGTTACTTTCCCACAGGCCAATATATGTAAGCTCGATTTTTTCTGTAGATTGATTATCTCCAGATCTTCTTGATATCAAAATTCCCACGATAGCCACGATAACCATTACTATCGCAACACCAATTATTATTAATTTTCTATTTTTATCCACCGATTCTTTCTCCAATCACAATTAATCTTTTACTTCCAACTCCCAATGGCCAACAAGTCATAAGAGTTACCGTCTCTTTCCCTTTTATTCCAGAAAGGACGTCGAAGTCATTTGGGTCAATTATAGTCTTTTTTATCACGTTGTATCTATAAGTGAATCCATCTTTTTCAATTTCTACAACATCAGAGAGTTCTGCATTTTCCAGTTTGGAGAAAATTGTCTCTGGATCGTCTTTATGTCTTGAAAAAAATGACTCCACCGCACTATGTCCATATATAAAACTATTACCCCCATCGCCAGGAAGTGGGGTACCCTTAAAATGTGCAAGGCCACTCTTGAGTGAATTGTTGTAGACGGTAGTCTGGAAGCTATCTACATTTGGGGTAACGTTCACAGATTCAATCCCAATATTCGAGATAGTTAATTTCATGGACTTAGAATAACTTGAGTCTACCTTTGCGCTTTGTGAGTTTGAATTACTTCCAAGTACATTTCCTGATGCACTTACACCTATATGTTGAACAAGATTTTTAAAATAACTGAGCCCTGGATCGTAGTAGGGTAACTCCGATTCTTGAGGCTCAAGCTCAGTCTCGGGTGCAGGATTCTTCAGCGCCAATATTTGAGATTCAAGTATCTTTCCGTTCACATAAGAATTGGCCAATGGTCCAATTTGTGATACAAGAATAACCATCCCCGATATTGCAAGAATACCCGAAAGTAAAAGTTTAGCTCTCTTTGTTCTTTTTCTTTTGAGAAAATCCGAATTTTCAGTTTGTTCCTGATCTGTTATTTCTATCATCTCTTCATTCTATCATGTTTTAAGCCTATTCAAAGCCCAAAAGATTACATACAAAAATAATTAATGTATAATCACTTGTTAGCAGTCCAAAATATAGACTGCCAATAATATAGATTCATACAGAATGGCAGACAAAAGAGACTACTACGAGGTTCTTGGAGTTTCAAAAGAATCATCGCAGTCAGAAATAAAAAAAGCATATAGAAAGCTAGCAAAGCAGTATCATCCTGATCACAATAAAGAAGTTGATTCTGAAGAGAAGTTTAAAGAGGTAAGGGAGGCATATGAAGTTCTTTCTGATGAAGAGAAGAGGAAGGCATATGACCAGTTTGGTCATGCAGGTACAGAAGGTTTTACAGGTGCCAGTGGATTCAATGGATTCAACGGTGGTTCACCTTTTGATATGGGTGACCTTGGAGATATTTTAAACAATATGTTTGGTGGTGGTGGATTTGGGGGTTTTGATTTCGGATTTGATGGTGGTGGAGGAAGGTCGATGAGAGGGAGTGATATAAATGTTTCATTCAAATTGGGGTTTGAGGAAGCTATATGGGGTAAAGATATTGAGCTAAAACTTCGAAGAGAAATCATCTGTGAATCATGTGAGGGGACTGGGGCAAAAGATGGGAAGATGGATACCTGTACCCAGTGTGGAGGTAAAGGAAGAGTGAGACAGGTGAGAAATACAATGCTCGGTAGTCTATCAGTTGTATCTGAGTGTTCAACATGTCGGGGAAAAGGAAAGGTATCTAAGGCCGAATGTAAGGTTTGCTCTGGGGAAGGTGTGATAGAAAAGGAAGAAACAGTAAAGATAAAGATTCCAGAAGGTGCATATGATGGGATGGTTCTTAGATTTGGAAATGGTGGAAATGCTGGGAAAAACGGAGGTGCATATGGAGACTTGTATATCGAGCTGAATATTGAGCCTCATGTGTATTATGAGAGAAAGGGTGATGACATATATGTCGATGTACATGTGCCAGTGAAGTTAGCTGTGCTTGGAGGAAAAATTGATGTAAAAACTATCCATGGGAATGTAGATATGAAGGTTCCTTTTGGTACTCAGCCTCATACTATTTTCAGACTTTCTAAAAAAGGAGCCCCAAGGCTTGATGGAAGGGGATATGGTGATCAGTATGTGAGGGTAATAGTAGACGTTCCAAAGCGAATTAGTCGCGAGGATAGGAAAATGTGGGAGAGTATAAGTAAGTAATGAGTAATTGGTTTAGACATTTTTACAGTTTACATATCTTACACCACTACGCAAGAGTAGGATTTACTGGTAAGGATAACACAAATTACCGGTATCTCTGGCACCCGAATTCCACCTGATAGACTCTGGCAAGCTCTGAAATCTGAGTTTAGGAAATATCGAGATGTAACAACATTGCC
>JBDRHV010000112.1:0-6680 GCA_043816465.1 bacterium
TTGTCGAAAAATTATTGGCAAACCCAAGGGATGTTGAAAAGCTTTGTCGAAGAGAAAAATATTGGGATAAAATGAGAGAGGAATATAGATGAAATCAAGAAAATTATTTAGAGGTAGTGTTATAACAATCGCCGGACTGCTTTTTGCATATGTGGTATTAAGTCAGTATGCAAAAGTAAAGGGGGTAAGTTTTGTTGATTTGGTGTCGAAAGTATTTCCTGAAAAAGTTGAGGAAATAATAAATGGTGGAAATAAAATAATTTACCTGTCTACCTCTTTACCAGAAACTTTAAAGACTGGTATCACAGATTGGGCAAATGATAAGTATCTTCTTGTCTATTTTTCAGAGGAGCCCGAAAGTAATGCAAATTACGTGCTTTCCTCTCAGGACTTTGGTGAATATGATTTAGCATGGAAAAAGTATTATGTTCCCGTCGTATCAGTAAAAAGCCACTTGGACGGGATTAGTACCGAGGAATTTACCAATCTTCTTGCAGGAAATGCGGTTGTTGTCTCTGATAATGCATATGAACTCGTTATTTCAAATAGCTCAGGAAGTTATTTGAATAACAACTATACTTTGGGAGTGAGTGTTCCTTCTTCAAGTGAGATAACTGAGCAGATATATGCAGATGCTGGATTGATTGGGTTTCTCCCTTTTGAGGAAGTTAATTCCAAGGTCAAGATTATTTCTATCGGTGAGGATAATTTACTAACAAACTTCAATGATGACACTTATCCTTTCATTGAATATGTGTGGGTCAAAGATACTACTTCAGTAGGATTGTTCGAAGAGGTTCAAGGTGTTCTTGGAACCGTGAATTTTGACCCTGAATCGTTGACTACAGCAGTAATTACAGGAACATCTGTTATGGGAGCAAGAGGTTTGTTTCAAAAGAGTGAGGAAGTTGGCGATCCGATATATCCGATTAGGGAAGTGGCAAATATTTTAAAGAATGCAGATATTGCGCATGTGAGTAATGAGGCAGCTTTCGTTTCAGGATGTGAACAAGGGAGTTGGTCACTAGTATTTTGCGGAACTTTGGAGTCATTTGATGCATTTACCTTTGCTGGGATTGATGTGGTAGGTCTTACAGGGAACCATGTTTTAGACTATGGAGATAAGAAGTTCATTGAGACTTTGGACTTATATGAGGAAAATGGTATCCAATATTTTGGTGGGGGAAAGAATTTTACCGATGCTCATACACCAGCAGTAGAGACTGTAAATGGTATGACTTTCGCATTCCTTGGATATAACAATATTCCACCCGTCTCATCGTTTGCTACCTCTTCAGATCCGGGATCTGCCGAGCTTGATTTGAATCAAATGACAGCGGACATCTCCGATGCCGCTAGCAAGTATGATTTTGTTCTTGTGGATATGCAATGGGGAAACGAATATGAAAATACTCCTTTGATCTATCAGGAAGAGTATGGAAGAGCGGCAATAGATGCAGGAGCAGACGTTGTGACTGGGGTGCATCCCCATTGGGTACAAAAGATGGAGTATTACAAAGGTGGGGTGATATTTTACGGAATTGGGAATCTCTTGTTTGACCAGATGTGGTCGCAAAGAACGAGGGAAGGAATAATGGTGAAGCATTATTTCCACAATGGTTCATACATTGGATTCAAATTAATTCCTACCATCATTTACGAGGGTGCCCAGCCAAGGCTGGTATCAGGGGCTGAAGCTGAAAAAATCATAGATTATCTTTTTTAGTTCCGTTGACACAATTTTATTGTTGTGATAACTTAAATTCTGTAATGACTGCCACAATAAAAAAGCTTACAATTCTGATTTCTACAGTATTTCTTTTTCTTTCTGTTTTTTCTATTAATCCTGTTTTTGCGGTAGATACTGATTTGAATACCCAAGTGGAGGAGGAAGAAGAGGCAAGAAAAGATGCATTTAGGACGTATCTTGGACTAGATCTTCCTATAGAGACAGATAATCCAAATTTCCAGATTGAATTCACAGAACCAGAAGATACAGATGTTGAGATTAAGATAGATTCTGGAGATTATTCTGCCAAAAAGAGTCCATACACCCTACCTTCAGTCTCTATTGGAAAACATGCAATTACCTTTAAGTTTGAAGATGAGGATGGGGTGGAGCAGACATTGGCTGAAGTTTTGATTGTATTACCTAGATCTCCAATATTTTCGGAGACGGAGGAATTAAGTTTTGATACCGGAATATCTGTATCTTTTTCTGGAACGGCATTACCAAATTCTTCTGTTGTATTTTTAATAAGCAGCGATCTTACAATGCAGATTGTCACCGCGGATGCTGATGGGAATTGGACTCTTAATGTATCAGAAGAGCTAACTGAGGGAAGTCACCAGATTGTAGGTTTTGTTCGAAAGGATGGTTATGCAAGTGACTTTTCTGACCCCATCACTTTCTATGTTGGTACGAGCACTGAATCAAGCTTAGAGGTGGGAGAATCGGATAGTCCATTCAATATCAATATCAATTGGGGTGACATTTTCTCTGAAAAGAACAAATACTACTTCATAGGCGCAGGTGGGGTAGTTCTACTTATATTACTAGTAGTTTTCGGGCAATCCTTCAGATCAAATATGGCAAATGGAAAGGATATGGAGACTTTAAATAATGGAAAGAAAGAAGAGAAGAAAATGAGTCTTCGAGACAAGTTGGCTGCGGAGGGATCTTTATCTAAGGAAAAAACAAAAGAGGAACAGAAGGATAAAGTTGAAGAAGTAAAGAAGATTGAAAAGGTAAAGACTGAGGAACCTGTTGTACCTGAGAAAACTGAGTCTCCAGTAAAAGAAGAGAATAAGAATTCCGCGCAGAGCGGGACAAAGCAACCAATGGCCGATGAGCCTATGTCTAAAGAGATAGACGAAAAAATAGACGAAGAGAATAAACCAAAGAAAGGATTCTTTTCATTTCTAGGTTTTGGAAATAAAGAAGAAAAAGGGAAGTCTTTGGAGGAAATTAAGAAAGTAGTTACCAAAGAGGAATTTTTGGACGATTTTAAAGATGGGAAGATCGATGGAGCAAAAAAAGAAGAAAAATCAGCAAAGAAAGTTGAAGAAGTTAAATCACCTAAAGACTCTTCTAAAAAAGTGGAACCGGTTGCACCTACACCACGAAAAGATAAGAAATCAAACACTATTGAGGTGACGCTAGGGTAGATGTAGCTACTTTTCTATTTTATTAGTTCAATTGTTTTCTGATTATTGTGACTCTCGTGACTTACCCCTCTTTCTTGTTGCTTATTAATGTTCAAGATTAGAATGGATAGGCCCCGCAGAGCGGGGCACTCATACCACGGTCCAAGCTTTCTGTATGACTCGCCATACGAACCCTGCCTTGCAGGGGGTAGTATGGTGCCGAAGGTGGGAGTCGAACCCACATCCTCCGAAGAGGACTACGTTCTGAACGTAGCGCGTCTGCCATTCCGCCACTTCGGCATTCGGTACAACATTATCAATAAGACTTTTAAAGAAGCAAGGAGACATTTTCAACCAATTGCTTGTCCTGAGCGAAGTTCTGCTTGCAGAACAATGCGAAGGGCACTTCGGCCGTAAACGGATATCCAATTGATAATAAAGAGCATTAGTAAGCTGATAACCAGTATTATATCGTATTGAGCGGGAATTATGGCTCGATGTACCAGTTTGTGACGTTATTATATCTGTCTTGGGGCAGGCTTACGTCTTCTAGCTCAACACCTTTTACACTATCATGAACTACAAAAGTGAATGTCGGATGATAAAGGTATAATGCAGGCATGTCTTCCATTATGTACCTCTGAAAGACTGAGTAATTCTCTTTTCTTTGAGCCTGGTCAGTCTCTGTTCTTGATTGTTCAAGAATAATATCGACTCTATCATATGAATAGCCAGATAAATTAAGACCTGGATATTCTGCTTTCAAAGAATGCCAAAGATTGTACTTATCTGGATCAGGAATATTTTCAATCTCAAAAAGTAGCATCTCAAACTCTCTTCTAGGGATAATCTCTCCAGATATCCTACCAAAAGTCTGAGCGTTTGGAATCAGTTTAACTCCTACGGCTTGCCACTGTTGCTCAAGGATCTGAGCAATAGAATTATTAATTTGAGAGTCTAAAAGTGTAAGTGTTACCGTAAGTTCTTCTCCATCCTTACTTCTATACAAAGAGTCTTCATCTTCATACTTCCAACCTTGAGACTCGAGTATCATATTGGCTTTCTCTTGATCATATGAATAACGTTCTACCTTGTCATCAAATGCCCAGGAACTACTCGGAATTGGCCCCAGAGCCTCTTCTCCTTCACCTAATACCGCAGTGATAATTTCACCTCTGTTCGTAGCCCTTGATAGTGCCTGGCGGACCTCTTTTGATAATAATGGTGAGTCAGTATTTCTAAGGTTAATATAGATAAGTTTTTGTCTTAAATTTAACGGAAATTGGAGTATGTTGTAGACCGTGTACTGGGATAGCTGTTGGGTTGTAGAATAGGTTATTTGTGAGAGAGTATGAACTTCAAACTGTCTTAAAACTAACACTGCTTCTTCCTCGGTGGAGAATAATTTGTAAATAATTTTTTCAAGTCTTGGTTTGTCTCTAAAATAGTTATTGTTTCTTTTAAGTGTTATTTCATTATCCCCATAAAGTACGAGTTCAAAGGGTCCGGTCCCAACAGGAAAGTTATTAAAGTTTGAGAATCTTATATCGGATGCATTATTTGATCCGAGAATATGCTCAGGAACAATATAGATTGATAATGATTCGAGAAATGTGGCGGAAGCTTCCGGAAGTACACAAAGAACAGTGTAGTCATCTATCTTCTTGAACTCGACATCTTCAAAAGCCTCAGCATAGCTCTCTTCTTTACTTAAGTTTTTCATTGTATTGAGGGTGAATGTGACATCATCAGAAGTGAATTGTTCTCCGTCTTGCCATTTGACATCTTTTCTTAAAAACAGTGTATAAGTTTTACCGTCTGAAGAAATTGCCCATGACTCTGCTAATTCAACTTCTATTGTTTCGTCTTTTGATATTCTCACTAATTTGTTGAATATAAGCTGTTGAACATCTCTTACTATCTGATTATTTGTAATAAAGAGGGGATTGAAAGAAGAGGCTCTTCCCACCGCTCCTTCAATTAAAACTTGTTCTGTGGGTGGATTTAGGATTGACTCAGGATTCGATGAAGCATAGACGAGCGCCTTCCAACTTAAAAATGAAATAGCAAAATATAAAAGTATAAAACTAATTGGTTTTGTTTTATCAATTATTCGAAATAAGATGTCTGGTACAAACCATGCAAAAGTTCTTAATTTTTGGATAAAAGGTATATTCTCAGCTTGAGGAGTACCCCAGAAGATAGCGTTATATCTGTCTGAATCTGGGTCATATTTGATTTTCTCCTCCTGTTCGAGTTTTAGCTTGATTTCCTCTCTTGGAGTGAGTCTATTTGGTGATGGATTTGCCATTTATGTTATTGCCGTATTTGCAATAGATAGTGCTACGAGTAATACAGATAGTACAATTGTCAAGTAATACAGAACTTTTTCAAATCCTCTTCTTGAACGAAAAACCTCTCCTCCTCCTCCGAGAAAGGTACCCATACCTTCTCCTCGGTTTTGTAAAAGTATTGATATGACAACAAGTATTGCCACAACTACTTGAGCCACTGTGATAACTTTCTTCCAGTCCAAATCGTTATTTATTCAAAAATTAGTCATATTGCAACCAACTAATGGTTGCGTAAATTGTAGCACTTATAAATGCTGCTGCTATGATAGTAAAAGTTGAGCTTAAAGTAAAAGGGTTAATTGAGAGTACCCCAAGTGAAACTGTATCAATGATAGTGTCAGATACACGTATTCCAGGAATAATGATAGTCATTCCATATATAGCAGCAAAGTTTAATATTGTTCCCACAATGATGTTGGAAAGGATATTATCTGGAATAGTAAAAAACTTGATGGTCTGGCTTACTAGTGTATTTGCTAGTCCAAAAATTACAATTATCATTATCCAGTGATTAATATATGTGGGGGTTTCTATCCCAGTGATAAGCCGAGTAGTGATATAGAAGACCATAGTCCCAAATATTAAGTCGAAAAGGAGTTTTTTGAATGAGAATGAAACCATTGTTGTTCTACGAAAAATTTATTGCTCAAAGTATCCTTCTGAAGTATACTAAAACAACTAATGTTTGAGAAGTTTTGAATGCAACTGCCCAAAGGTTCATATCAATCTCCCAAAACAAAAATCATCTGTACCATTGGTCCATCAACCTGGGATAAGGGTGTACTTCGACAAATGTATGAGTTGGGGATGACTGGTGCAAGAATCAATGCTTCGTTTGCTGATTTTGACGAACTTGGGAGAGTATCAAAAATGATCCGTGAAATCTCAGCCGATATTGCTGTGATTTTGGATACTCAGGGTCATAAAATTAGGTTAAATAAATTTGAAGGAGTGATTGAACTTATCGAGGGTTCGACTGTAGAAATAGGATGTAAAAAGGGAAGTTCTACTTTGTGGGTCGATTGTCCAGAAGCATTGAAATCTATTTCTTCAGGAAAGATTGTGAGAATAGATAATGGCTTATTTGAACTTGAAATTCTATCTATTGATGGGGACGTGCTTAAGTGTAGGGTTGTATCAGGTGGATTACTTACTTCTGCAAAAACAGTAAATTTTCCT
>JBDRHV010000113.1:0-2825 GCA_043816465.1 bacterium
TCCTAAATAACCAGGGGTGATTTTAACGCACTATGGGGTTTATTACAAGGATTTGGGAGGGAGGGAACATAAGGTTTAACCTCATGAAAAGGTTGAAGCCACAGTGTATACAGCCAATTTAAAGTTACTTTGACGGAAAAATCGTTGTTTATTTTGTTGGATAAGGGTTTTTCTCAGGTTTAACCTTGGAGAGGTTACAAAAAACATTGATATTTGAATGTTTTGGGAGTCAGGACTGTCGATATAAAAATCTTTTGACAGCCCTGCCCAGTTGTTGCTATTTTTTCTTATTTTTTTTCTCCTTTTCTGCTGTTTTCCGTTTTTCGTGATTGATTTTGCATTGTTTTTTTCCGAATTCAAAGAACTGGTTTTCTGGAACAAAAACAATTTTACCAGTAAGGTAAAATAAATCTGATAAAAAAATCAGTTTTGGCATTTTTCCTCCTTCAGGAATTTTCTATTTTATTGTTAATATAGCAACTTGGAGATTATATCGTACTATGGGGTAAACGAAAAGGAGATAGAAATATGTCTATCCTCTGAAAATGCTTGATTATTGAAGAAGAAAGTTTGGGTCACCGGAATAGGTGAAGGATTTTGTAATTTCATCCATTATTTCAACAGCCTGTGGATCGAAATTCGATCCGACTAAGTATGAAATATAGCCTGGGTTTACCCAGTCTGTATATGTTCCATCATCATAATAACAAACTAAATATTTATCGGGGATATCCTCATCCTCCTCTTCAATATCAGAATAATCGACAAAACTTCTTCGATATTTGCCCTTCACGATTTCCGTATAGTTGTCTAAATAAAAAATGAAATTAAGCTCTTCTTCTTTAGTATAGACATAGACTCCTGGACCTGAAGCTGAAGGAAGACTATATTCAAATTTATATCTACCTAAGTTATCGTAATCGATAGTTACCCAGAGAGAACAATCGTTTCCTGTTTCTTGATCGCAAACTTCATTCTCTTCAACTTCCCAATTCGACGGGTGTGTAAAATGGACTCCGAACTTTTCATTATCATAATTCGTGAGTGAGGCACTCTCAACCTCCACGTAATCTCCATCTGGGATTTCTTCTTGATCAACATCTTCGAAATCTTCTTCGACTTCTGATTCTGATAATTCTGAAGAATCTTTTTCATCCCCATTAGAAATTGTATTTTGTTCCCCCTCTTCTTCAAAAAGCGCTTCATATGCAGCGTATACTCCTCCTGCTATAGCGAGAAATAAGACAGCACAAAGCACAACCATCAATCCCTTTTTCTTATATGGTGACTTTATAGGACTGGTAGCGTCGTTTACATTTTACAGAGATGGTGTTTGTACATTTTCTACAGTTTGGGGAACAGAAGTCTCTGTATTTTCCAATGAATTTGATAAGTAAAATTAATGGAATTGATCTTAATAATAAGGTTAAGAAAGATATTAGTCAATGGACTAAGTCAATCTTTCTATTCTCTTTGCTTCGTTTTCCGAAACATTTATTGACGTAGGTAAGTTTACGATTCTCTTTGAAAGTATCTCCGCATTTGGACACGAACCTTCGAAGTAATCGAATAACGCAAGGTCACTGGATTTTGGATAGATGGGGTTGTTGTACCAGTTCCCTGGGATTATTTTATTTTTCTTCAGATTCGAAACCAGTACTTCAGGTTTTTCTGAAGAAACAGGATATCTAAGTAATGGTAGATCATCCCATCCCTTTTTATATTTCGATTCATAGATGTTTGTAATTTTCTTTCGGTGTTCTGTAAATTCCTCGAGTTTATCCAACTGATTTACTAAAATCTCCGATTGTGCATTTGAAAGTTTGTAGATTTCAGGTTTTTCAAAATCCACCGCTCCGGGATCCGCCTGGCTTTTCAGTAAACCAAGTATTCTAAACAAAACAATTAGCATTTTTCCGATTGAAATTACAGGTGGGAAATAGTAGGTCTTGTTAATTATGTTCCAAAGTAAAGGATGCATGATATTTCTTTTAATTTGAAACAGATTTGGATAACCAATTTTCTCGTATTGCTTCTTTATATTAATATCAACCAACTCGTCATTAGTGATTACAGCACCACCTTGGGTACAGGATACGACCTTCTCCTGACCAAAAGATAATATTGCAGCATCTCCCCACTTTCCAAGTATCTTCCCTTTATATTTTCCTCCGAAACTATGTGCCAGATCTTCTATCAAGTAAATCTTGTTCTGAATATTTCTTTTTGAATTTTCTGTATCAACGATTTTTCTAATTTTATCAATCTGTGCTGGTATCCCGAATGTATGTTGAACAACAACAGCTCTGGTTTTTTCTGTGATAGCTTTTTGAATTGAATCCGGTGGTGGATTGTATGTCTGGGGTTCGATATCGACGTATATAGGTTTGGCTCCTAGCCATTTAATAGGGAGTGGTACCGCAAGACATGTGAAAGCTTGAACAATTACTTCATCCCCTGGTTTTACATTTATCGCCTGAAGAACTGAGTATATTGCGGCTCTTCCTGTACTAAAGGTATAACAATATTTTGAATTTGTTAGCTGTTTAAGTTTTGACACAACAGCGTCTTCGTACTTCCCCTTCTTCCATGAGAACGGTCTGAAAAGCAGTCTTCTTGCGATCATTCGATCGTCCTTTTCGGAATTTGGCTCTGAAGCTATGAATACTGGTTTCATATTGGTTTATTGTAGCACAGAGGACAAGGATCAGGGACAGTCCCAGACTGGGACTGTCCCTATTTGTGGGTAATCGGTACAAACACAAACCCGGGAATAACATCTTCAATAAACTTTTCTCCCCTTCTCTCCACAACCCTTATATCGT
>JBDRHV010000114.1:0-3672 GCA_043816465.1 bacterium
TTAGTATATTATACCAGTCACGATTGTGATGAACGTATTCTTTCTTTGGTTAGGAATAACCTATTGAGAGTGTGTAATGGCAACAAGATTGTCTCTGTTTCTCTTAAACCTCTTTGCTTTGGAGATGAAAATATCACTTTGCTGTTAGAGAAAAGCCCTCTGACAATGTATAAACAGATCCTTGCTGGGCTTGAAAAGATTGATACTGCTGTTGTGTTCCTGGTCGAGCATGATATATTTTACCCAAAATGCCATTTTGATTTCGCTCCAGAACGTAAGGATGTATTTTACTACAACACAAATTGGTGGAAGGTAAGAATTTCAGATGGGCAAGCAGTACAATGGAAGGCTATTCAAGTTTCTGGTTTATGCGCGTATAGGAGTCTCTTAATTGAGCATTATAAGAAACGAATCGAAAGAACAGAAAGGAGGTTTTCAAATCGCGTTGGATTTGAACCGGGACTTCATAAGTTCCCTAGGGGGATTGATAGCTATGAAGTTAGAACATGGAAATCAGAAATACCATACGTTGATATGTGTCATGAAAAGAACGTCACAAAGAGTAGATTTCAACCAGATCCCCGATTGGAAGACTATGTTATGTCAGATGGTGTTCCATATTGGGGGAAGACACAGGGTCGAGTAGATGAATTTTTGAACAATATCTTGAAAGGAGAAAAGTAAGATGGCCGAGATGAGTATCATAATTCCAGCTCGTTGCGAAATGTTTTTGAAGAGGACAGTAGAAGATATTCTACTGAACATGAGGGGAGATACTGAAATAATAGTTGTCCTCGATGGCGCTCCAGCAGATCCTCCATTGGAACCTCATCCAAAATTAACAGTGATCACTCACGAAGAATCTATTGGACAACGAGCAGCATCAAATGAAGCAGCCAGATTATCAAATGCTAAATATATCTGCAAGATGGATGCTCATTGTGCTGTGTCCCCAGGTTTCGATTCTGTTTTGATCAACGATATGCAACCAAATTTTTGCTGTGTTCCAATCATGCGTAACCTTCACGCGTTTGATTGGGTATGCAAGAAATGTGGAGATAGAAGATATCAAGGACCGACACCAACAAGTTGTCCAAAGTGTGACAATACAACCGAGTTTGAGAGGGACATAAAGTGGATTGGAAAAACGAATCCACAGAGCACTTCGTATTGTTTTGATTCCGAACCTCATTTCCAATATTTCAGAGAGTTTGCAAAACGACCAGAAGGCAAAGGGGATCTCACAGAAACGATGTCGTTACAAGGCTCATGTTTTATGCTCACAAGAGATAAGTATTTTGAACTGAATATCTGTGACGAAGCATTTGGGAGTTGGGGATCACAGGGCATTGAAGTTGCTTGTAAAACGTGGCTCAGTGGAGGTAGAGTAATTGTCAATCACAAGACATGGTATGCTCACATGTTCCGTACTCAGGGAGGGGATTTTGGATTTCCATATCAGATATCTGGTAGACAGGTCGGACATGCGAAGAAAACAGCGAAGGATATCTTCTTTAACAATAAATGGGAGAAACAGAAATATCCATTATCATGGTTGTTAGAGAAGTTTTGGCCTGTTCCTGGATGGACAGATGCTCAGTTGGCGGATTTGAAGAAAGGTGATGTGGTCGTTCAAGTAAGCACACCTTCCGTTGCAATTCCGCAGACAAGCAGTGGAGAACCAACAAAGGGAATCGTGTACTATACTGATAACAGGATAGACGATAAACTTGCAAAACAAGTCCAGGACACGCTTACAGACAGTGGCCTTCCAATTGTCTCTGTTTCTTTACAACCAATGGCGTTCGGCAGGAATATTGTTCTTCCGATGGAGCGTTCCTATCTATCGATGTTCAAACAAATCCTTGCTGGAATTGAGGCTTCAAATACGGATATAATTTTTCTCTGTGAGCACGACACAATTTATGCCAAGGAACACTTCGAATTCACCCCTTCCAACAAGGAACAATTCTTTTACAACCAGAATAATTGGCAGGTGCGGCTAACGGATGGTCATGCAGTTTACTGGGAGTGTAAGAAGGTCAGCCAAATTTGCGGATATAGAGATTTGATGTTGAAGCATTATAGGGAAAGAGTAAGAAGGGTTGAATTAGAAGGATTTACAAGAAGGATGGGTTTTGAACCCGGGACACATCGAAGGGCAGAGCGGGTTGATGACACCACTTCAGAATTCTTCGAAACGAAAATACCAAATCTTGATATAAGACATAGATATAATCTCACTCAATCCCGTTGGAGTCCTACTCAGTTCAGAAATCCTTGTAGAAATTGGACCGAATCGCATGTAAACAAACTTACGGGGTGGGAAGGAGTAACATTATGAGATATTTAGTCACTGGAGGAGCAGGATTTATAGGTTCTCATTTAATAGATAGATTGTTAAAAGAGGATCATCAAGTAGTTTGTTTTGATAATTTTGATGACTTTTATAACCCTGTTTTGAAATGGGGTAATGTAACTAAACATGTAAACAATCCTAAATTCACATTGATTAGTGGAACAGTAGTTGAACAAATATCATTTGAGAAAGCTTTTAAAACTCAGCCAGATGCTGTTATTCATCTTGCAGCCCAGGCGGGAGTTAGGCCATCAGTTCAAAATCCTAAGTTGCACTATGATGTAAATGTAGGTGGAACACTTAACATGTTGGAGTTTTGCAAGAAATATGAAGTTGAAAAAGTAGTTTTCGCATCTTCTTCTTCTGTTTATGGAAATTATCCAAAGGTTCCTTTTGATGAAGCAATGAAGGTAGATAGTCCGTTATGTCCATATGCTTCATCTAAAAAGGCGGGAGAGAATCTTTGTTATGTATATCATCATCTTTATAATATGGATATAGCCTGTATCAGACCTTTTACAGTGTATGGAATCAGACAAAGGTTAGAGATGGCAATACCTTTGTTTACCAAATTAATTTATAACAACGAAATACTGAAGGTATATGGAGATGGGAGTACAAAAAGAGATTACACCTATGTACTGGACGTAGTAGATGGTATAGTTGAAATATTAAAGCGCAAGCATGGTTTTGAGGTGTATAATCTTGGGACTGCTCAGCCCGTTCCATTGTGGAATATTATCAATGGAATAGCAAAAAGGATAGGACATCCTTTTCCACCTCAAATTCAACATTATCCAGAAGGAATAGGAGAGGCCAAAATAACATATGCTAATATAGATAAGGCAAGAGGATATTTGGGGTATGATCCTAAATTTAACATTGACTTGGGATTAGATCAGTATGTGGAGTGGTATGTAAAGGAGCAAAAGGAAGGGAGGTAGTTGTTTATGTATAAACGATTATCATTAAGAATTATTTGGAACTGGATGGAATTGATTCTGTCCATGTTGGTTATTCTTTTTGTTGATATTTGGTTTGGGATTTTTTAAGGTTATATTAGCTATTGGAAGGAAGGTGCTCTGATGCCATATAAAAAATGTGAACCAGCAGATGATGTAGACATGAGAAAGAAAAGGTATTTTGGACATCATACGATTTGTGAGAAATGCAGAGAGATATGGAGAATGGGAAGAGAGTTGAATAATCCAGAACTTATGCTAAAGGCGAGAGAAGCGATGGCGATGGGCAAAAGAATGCACGAAAAGCTAAAAGAATATAAAAGTTATAGGGAGAGTGGTGAGAACTACGAG
>JBDRHV010000115.1:0-3010 GCA_043816465.1 bacterium
GAAACTTTGAGATAGTGATTTTCTGAAGCGTTTTTATTAATCAAAGGTTTATATATATCAATAACAGAAGAAGAGCTAAGTGCACCAAGTGCTGAGTCTAAACTTGACATTGCTGCAGAGAAAATACCGATAAGAAGTAAACCTTTAAGACCAACAGGAAGGTTGGTTATGAAATATGGGAACATCTCTTTTGCTTCTGGTGTATACTTACAACCAGCAACCAGAGGAATGTATGATACAGGGAATATTGGGTTAATTTGATAGTAAGCATATACACCAAGTCCAATGAAAAGAAAGAGTGTCATTACTGGTATTCCAACAAAGCCGCTAAGTATAAGCGATTTTTGGCTTGATTTTGTGTCTTTGCAAGTTAGCATTCGCTGTGTCATATCCTGGTCAGTTCCAAGGGCTGCAAAAGTTGTTACAAGACCATTTATCATTGCAAGCCAATAGATATTGGCATCTGCAAACCACTGTTTTGTTGAAGCCATCCTAAATACTTCAAATTTATTTTGATCTTTTAGTATTTTTATGGCATTGTCGAGTTGTCCTGTACTTCGAAATTGCTGTACTATATATACAAGTACAGCAATTCCACCTCCAATAAAGATAAATACTTGTATTACATCTGTCCAAACAATAGCTTTGATGCCGCCAAAAGCAGTGTAGATAATTGCTATTAAAGCAAATAGCATGATAGCATAATTAATATTTATCCCCATAACCACGGATAATCCGATAGCAGCCATTAAAAGTCTTACTCCAGAGCCAAGAACTCTTCCCAGGAAAAAGAAAATTGTTGCTGTATATCTTGTTGTACCACCAAATCTCTTTGATAAATATTCATATACTGTAAGACAGTCAAATTTGTAAAATGCACTTATAAAAAGAAATGCAATAAAAAATCTTGCAAGCAAAGATCCTATTCCAAATTGAAGATAATTCATATTTCCATTATAGGAAGCTTCGGGTACTCCAAGGAATGTGGCTGCACTAATTTCTGTTGCAACTATAGAACATAAAACAGCAATCCATGGAATTTGGCGATTTCCTACAAAAAAGTCTCTAGTATTCTCTTCTTTTCGCCCTGTCCATATACCAACTCCAAGAATAAGTACAAAATATAAAGCAACAATCGATATATCTATGCCTGCCATAATAATTACCTTTTTTATTTATATGTTATTGAGTTTGCCAAAGTTTTTTTTATACAAAGCTCTTTGGCAAACACAGAGATTATTCTTTATGCAAATTCAACGGTATTTGTTAATGGTTTTCCCTTCTTACTCTTTTTGCTAAAATAGAGAATAATAGCGAGAAACATAAATGCTCCACCTATGATAAGCCCAAAATTCAATGCTCCACCAACTTTATTTACTAAATTGCTGATAAATGGAACAATCTTTTGAAGAATATTTGACTTTGCTGTAATTCTCGAACCAAAAAGTTCAAAGAATATGGAGATAAAAGGAGTTATAATTCCAAGTAAAGCAGATATTTTGGCTGATTTTTGAGATTCAACTGTTGTTTTTACTGGAATGATTTCGACACATTTATTTTCATACCAAAGTTCTACACCAGCCTGCTCTATTTCTCCTTCGGCCATAGGAGTAACCCACATCTTCAGAGAAGTGTTTTGAGGACTAATGTCTACAATTCTTTCTCTTGGTTCAACAAGACACCCAGGAAAACTTGCAACAACTTTAATGCAAGGCTTTTCTTCGGTTACCTGAACAGGTGATTTACCTTGAGTTTGAGTAACTGTTTCACTTTGTATTTTCTGTATTTTTTTTGCAGAGAAAAGTATATTGAGAGGGAAAGTTCTAAAAGGAACCATTTTTTTATAGTATCTCAATGTAGTTTCTCTGGAGATTTTTTTTCTTGTCTTTGGTTGCGGTGGAGCTGCTACAGGTTCTTGTTTTGCTTCAGACTTTGGCTCTGGCATTTGAGTTTTTCTTGTTTTTGCTAGTTCTGCAGGTATTTCATCATCATCATCTTCTTCAATAAAAAGTTCATTTTCTTGCTTTTTGCTTTTTCTGTTTACTGATTTAATTGCCTGTGTTGGTTCTATTGCGGATGGTTTTCTTCTCTTTTTTTCTTCTTCGATGGCTTGTTTTAAATCAAGTTCAGAAGTTCCAGAATCATCATCATCATCATCATCATCATCATCGTTAGCATTAGCACTAAATATTTCATCTTGAGTGCTATCTGACATGTCTAATTCTTCAGATCCTGATACTTCTTCTTCTATGTCTTGTGATGCATAAAATTTAAATTCTTCTTCCTTTTTTTGATTTTCAAGTTCCGACTCTTTGAAATTTTCAGAATCTTCTTCCCTTTGTGCATCAGATTTTTTTCTATTTACTATTTGAGTGGAAGCAAAATCACTATCTTTATTTTTTTCTGTATCTACTTCATTATCTTCGCTTTTGTTAGTTTTTAGTATATCTACAAGATTAAGGTTCTCAGCAGAAGTTACCTCTTTGGGTATTTTGTGTAAATTGATCTCTTCTTTATCACTTAAAACATTGGGATTAAATGCTTCTGACATATCTGGAATAGGTGGCATATCATCTTCATCAATTGCCATATCTGGCATTAGAGGTATTTGTGATAAGTTTTTTGAATCAGCTGTAGTTCCTGACATGAAAGGTTCTTCTGATTCGCCCATCATATCGGGCATCTGCGATTCAATCATCATATCGGGCATTTGCGATTCAATCATCATATCAGGCATCTGTGATTCGACCATATCAGAAAGAGTATTGGTTTCAGGTTCAGATACAATTTCTGGAATAGGAACAGCTTGTGGAGCATCTATAATTTTATTACTGTTAAAATCTTCCAATCCAATGTTTATACCGTTTGAATAATTTGAATCATCAAAATTATCAAAATTATCAAAAAGGTTGTTTGAATCAAATTGTTCCTCTCGAATGGAATTCTCAAGATCTTTATCTTCATATGTTATGCCCATTTGTTTTTCTAGAACAAATTCTAAATCTTCATC
>JBDRHV010000116.1:0-3731 GCA_043816465.1 bacterium
TTTCTCAGTTTATCACAAGGGTAGTTGTTTGGAAAATAGGATTCTGAATTCATCTTGTAGCTAATAAATGTTATCAATATGGAGACGGTGGGAATTACTTGCGGCGCTCTCCTCTGCGCTGCAGAGTCGAGCTTGCTCTGATATATTCAACTCCACTCATTAACTCACGATGTTCGCAATTCGTGGATTGAATATTGAACCTTTCATTTTATGAAGGTTCTCTTCGGACTCATCTCCATCTAAATCCGACCTGAAGGTCGGATCTACATGGAGACGGTGGGAATTGAACCCACGTCCAGAAGTTTCATCTAATACAAGATACAAGCTTAGTCAGTTTGGTTATCGAAAGTATAAAAACTGACAAAACAACCTTCGAAAAGGTGATTTTATTTTTCGCAGATCAGGCTCACCTGGTTACCTTAACTGTATATCCCGAAATGAACGAGCTTATGGTACCTTATCGGGAGAAAGTAACCCAAGCTCACAGTAGATTTATGCTACTGACATATTCATGTTGAAACCAGCAAAAGCTGATTCAACACCTGCAGTAAATTTCTTTGCTGCTAGTTGAATACGGTTAGTTAGTGTATTGACACTTATTTGATTTATTTTTAAGAGCAATAACTCTGCTTGATGTATTAGAATCAAATCCCCTGTCGAAGCCGTGACGTCCCCAAACGAGTCAATATTATACCATGTTATAGGGTATTTTGGGGTATTGGATTTATCGACAATACAGATAAAAAATGATAATCTGGTTTCAGTTATGGCTCAAAGTAAACTGTCCCAAAACATCAACTTATTAAGCCCATCGTTTGCCCCCAAGACCACTTGGGATAAGGTGTATGACTGGGTGTTTCTTGCAGGAAGATACATTATTGTACTTGTGGAACTTGTTGTTCTTATTGCTCTTGGGTCACGATTCTATTTCGATAGAAAAAACAACGATTTTTCAGAATCAATTCGTGCAAAGACCCTTATTTTGGATAGTATGAGTGAGACGGAAAATGAGATAAAAGGAGCCCAGCAAGCACTCAATAATGTTGCGATAATGTTGACAAAACAGAAGACAAAGTCTGACCTTCTAAGTAATATCGAAGCCAATATCCCCTCCTCGATTGTTCTTCAGGGGATGTCTCTCAGCGATGAGTCTATAAGTATTACCGGTGAATCGTTTGGATATACATATATTGAGACTCTTGAGAATAATTTTAAGCAAGATGCGAGTTGGACCGATGTAAATGTAACTCTGACATCATCTGGATCTGATAGAAATGTGAGTTTTACAATGTCAGCTAAATATAGTGGAGCACAAGTAAGTGGCACAGACTAAAAGTAGCCCTACAATAAGAAGAGTAAGAGATTCAATTTCTTCAAAGACATATACCTTTGCTGGAGTGACGTTGGTTGCTGTATTAATATTTCTTCTTGGTGCTATCAGACCCACTCTTTCGGCTATATCGAGAATACAAAATGAAGTAAAAGAAAAGGAAAGAATAGATGCTCAGCTCCAAAACAAGATAAATACCCTTACCGAACTCCAGGAAACACTCGGCGAATATGAAGATGATTTGAATATTATTGAGACGTACTTTCCTTCTGGTTCAGATTACAGTATTTTAATGGCCTCCATGGAAAGGATAACTGCCTCTCACGGATTTGAGATGTCGAGTCTTAGCATCAAGCAAGATGAAACTGATGAAACAGGTGATATCTATACCGGTATGAAGTCAGTGGAGATGAAATTCTCAGGAAACGGACCGAGAACCCAGGTATCAAATTTGCTTGAGCATCTTGAAAATATGGTGGTAATCCCTGATATTCCAAGGATAAGTTATGTGCTTGATGAAAGCTACAGGACGGGTTTTATTAATCTGTCGGTGGTGATGACGATATATAAAATGGATATTTAGAGAAATGACAAAGAAACTATTGGGAGTGATAATATTCTCTGTAATAACAGTCCTTGCTTGGATTGGTCACGAGGTATGGATGAAGCTAGGCTCTGAAGAAATTCAATTAAACTACCAGGACTATCTGGAGACCGTAAATGCGGAATTTGATGATGAGACATTGGAGGAACTCTCGTCTAGGGAAAGTGAATATATGATGATAGATATTACCGATCTGGATTAATCGATGTAGTCCCTAAGTTGCTTTTCTGTAGATGCGACTTTCAGTTTTTTCAATGCCTTCGCCTCAATCTGTCGGATTCTTTCTCTTGTTACGCCAAACTCTCTTCCCACTTCTTCAAGGGTTCTCGTGACTCCATCCTGAAGGCCAAATCTTAACTCGAGTACTCGTCTTTCCCTATCCTGAAGTGTGTTCAGGATATCTCTCATCTGGCTTTGCAGATATGCATTGGTTGCTAAATCTTCCGGGGAAAGAGTCTTTTCGTCAGGAATAATGTCCTGAAGTTCACTATCCTGTTCTTTTCCTATGTGTGTTGAGAGAGACTTGGGTTGTTGCTGAATCTTGAGGATGTTATTTACCTTCTCTACCTCTATCTCCATTTCCTTTGCGATTTCTTCAGCCGTAGGTTTTCTTCCAAGCTCGGCCGATAGCTGTGCCGACACCTTGCTTAGTTTGTTTATGGTCTCGTGCATGTGCACTGGGATTCGGATAGTCCTTGCCTGGTCAGCGATGGACCTTGTGATAGCCTGCCTGATCCACCATGTAGCATAGGTAGAAAATTTGAATCCTCTCTTGTAATCAAACTTTTCCACCGCTCTCATGAGTCCGATATTTCCCTCCTGAATAAGATCAAGAAGATGGAGTCCCCTGTTTGCGTACTTCTTTGCGATACTGACTACGAGTCTTAGGTTTGCTGTTACAAGCATTTGCTTTGCTTCTCCATCACCTTTCTCTATCATTTTTGCCAAGGTAACTTCTTCGGGACCGGTCAAAAGTGGTGTTTTACCAATTTCTTGCAGATATGATCTGATAGCATCGTTCGAGATATTGGATTGGATAGATTTTAGAATCTTAATCTTTTTCTCAAGCGTCATCTCCTCTTCCTCTACTTCGAGAGTCTCTTCTCCCTCGTCGAGTACTTCGATTCCGTTGTATTGAAGGGTTACAAATATCTCATCCAATAGGTCGAGATGATTTTCTATATGTGGAATTTGTTTTAGTATATCTTCCTGAGTAAGAAATCCAAGTTCTTTTCCCTGTTTTACCCAGGATTTAATAATTTTTTCTAGTTTTTCACTTTTTGGTTTCTTCTTTGGAGCCTCTGGTTTTGGAATTTTGGTCTTTGCAGCCATAATAAAATGCTATGATATAATACTATTGCAATGGCAGATTTAAAAGATACTCACAATTCCCAAGACAATCAAAAGCAGGTCTTCCTAGATAGTGTTGCAAGGTATTGTGATAAATGTGGTAAACCATATGATATTAATGATGTTGAAATACTTCAACAGAACAATTACTCGGTCATTATACACTTCTCATGTAAAAATTGTAAAGCAAGGCATCTTGCAACGTTTATTAAGCCACTCGGGGTGTCCAGTCGTATGCCTGTAAATACTGATTTGTCCATAAAAGAGATTGCAGAATTCGCCTCAAAAAAAGCCGTCTCGACAAATGACGTTCTCGATGTCCATGATTTGATGAGAGACACCGTGGTGAAAGTGAAAGATCTTATTTAGGTGTTTTCAGATGGACCTTATTGAAAAGTCTAAACAACTTAAACAAGACGCAGATGCCATTATCCAGAGAATTGGGAT
>JBDRHV010000117.1:0-2230 GCA_043816465.1 bacterium
GATTTTTTCTTCATAATCAAATTCAAAATCATTACCACCTTCTGATTCCACTTCAATTTCTATTTCTATTTCTACTTCGATTTCAACACCACCTGAATAATAACAGTAGTCTTCTTCTTCATCTTCAATACCATCATTATCATCGTCGAGATCATCCCAATCTGACAGGCCATCTTCGTCTTCATCCAAATATTCTAATGGGCTGTGCTCAGGATAAGCAAGAAAATCTTCTATAGATATCTCTCCCAAATCCATTGTTGTGCCATCAGAGCTAACTTTAAATGATGATGCCGTTTCATCATCAACAATTAATGTCGCAACAAACTCACCTTCTAAGGAAAAACTGATCACATAGGACTTCCCTACAGCCAGAGATAATGAAAAGAGACAGGCCTCATCCACAATCGCTGTTGTTGTTTCAGCTGCAGAATTTGTAGCAATCACTGTATCTGCAAAACACTCTGTGGTTGCTGATTCTGTAGAGGCTGTTTCTAATTTCATGAGATTAGAGGAACCAGAATCAGCGACAGTCCCTGTGATATTTCTTGCTGTTGCGTCTGTGGCATTATTTGTACCATTAGTTCCCGCAGCTCCTGAACACGCCATAATACCCATCACACCAGCAAATAATACTAAGTTTTTTAATAGTTGTTTCATTGTATACCTCTTATGTTTCTTGGTTAAGGTTAAATTTAATAATTTTTCTTCCCTGCTCATAAGAACTATCTTACCACCACACGAACCATTGCGAAAGGGTCTGAGGGCCTTTTGTGCATTCATTTGGATGCATATTATTTCATTGTTATATGATTTTATTAGTCTTATTTAATCTCCAGGTCTTTCTAACTGCAGTTTTGTATACAATAAAGCAAAACAAAGCACTCTATTTACACTTTATTTTTTCCACAACTTTTCCTAAAAATAGCCGAAGATATAAGTATGGGAAATGTAGTGACACCAACAACAGATGAGCTCGTTGTCGCCGCTTCTGATATTCTCTCACCTGATGAAATATTTGCAGAAGGTCTTCATCCCATACCCATTGATCCACCAGAAGAAATCTATAGTATACCCACACCTGCGGAAGTTCTTGATAATTGTGATCACTTCGATGCTAAAAACATTGAAAATAAAATTCGCCTCATTACGGAATCAAAAGATTTTCCCGCTTACCAATGGGGCCAGTGTGTTTCAGCCTCTCTTAATGCTGAAGAAATACTAGATAATGTTGTGGAAGACTTTAATCCTCGCTACCACATGGTTTGGGGAAGCGCTTATTATCAGGGCATTCTAGCAGGTCATGTATGGGTGGAAACAGATGTCTGCGGTGAAATGTTTATTACAGACTTTGTGGGCGGCACAGAACAAGGGCAATATCTCAATTTTGGTTTACATTACTTTACTGATAAATCTTATTTTAATGGTGACCTTGAAAGCCCCTACCGAAGCCCTCCTTACGTAGTTGAGCTTGTCACGAGTTCTCCCGTTGATCCAAACTCAGAAGAATTCAAAGCGATTGAAGAAGTTGCCATGGGAAATTTACCATTACCACCTTATGTAAGAGTTCAAAGGGAGCTCAGCAAACTTGTCTCTTGGCTCTTAGGAGATTAACCCCTTGACCCCACCTAATAATCTAATATATTCGCGCCCTTGGCAGATTTTGTCCTCAGATCAAAATAACAGGAAACTTGTGAACTTATCTTACGATAAGTTAGTGCCGAAGTACTAGAGTGCCAGAGAACTAGAGTTCCGGAGTGCCAGAGTGCCTATGTGCCAGAGTAATAGTAATCCTCTATACCCTGGAACCCTGGAACCCTGGAACCCTGGAACCCTGGAACCCTGGAACCCTGGAACTTCGGAACTCCGGTACCAAAAAGATACGTCGCACGTCGGATGTCTAATGCCCGCCCCGTTTGCGGGGTCTCACGCTAGACGCTAGACGCTAGACGATAGCACGCGCATATGTCCATAACACTCATAACCCCCAGCCCCCCAATGGCTCCATCTGCAGCAACCTTAGGCACTTCTCAACTTTCTGCTGGGCTCTTTCCAGGTGGAGGTTACCCCTCATCAGTACTGTTGCAAGCAAGAGCTAAAGGAGCGGATATTTATGGACCTGGTGCTGATCCAGAAAAGCTAGAAAGACTTACAAGACAACCAAACAAAAACATCCTCGTACAATCTCATCCTCACAGACATTTTATTTCTGATACAGGTGCGCTCAGACAAG
>JBDRHV010000118.1:0-3768 GCA_043816465.1 bacterium
AACGAACTTCTCAGTCTCAGATTCTTCCTCAATATATGAGAAGCTTGTTTTAAAATATTCATATGCTCCTAATTTCTTTAACTGCTCCTTTACTCGTCTTCGTCCTTCAAGAGCTAATTCCAAATAACACTCTAAATCATCATGTTCTACCTTACCAGATGGATTCAATATTTTTATGAGGCCAGAAACTGTTTTCCTAACTGCTTTTACATCTCTGGTATTTAGATGAGATCCTAATCTGAAGAACCGATCCAATATCTCGGTAAAGTTTTGTTTCCGAAGTTCTTTAAATGCCTCAGCAAGGTAATCAACGACAAGACCATAGTGGCTAGTAAGAAAGCGGTTTTCCATTTTTGGCATTTCCCAACCAGGAAGGTAAAAATGCAATCTATCAAGAAACGCCATATCACTGCGTACAAGAGAAGGCATCGGGGTAAACAAATGTGAAGTCCTAACCATCACCTCAACAGGTTGATTAGTGTTACCAAACAGAGCCAGAGAAGCTCTTCCTTGAAGAGTATCTTTTCCTCTGGCAAACATTCCAGACTCACAATATGTCTTTAATGTTGTTATAACTTCTTTAGGCATTTTCTCCAGATCAGCCACTTCATCAAAAGCTACAACATCCCAACTACCAACTAATCCAATCTCATGACTATGCATATTATAAAAAAGATTGGCAACAGTTGTTGGTCCAGTCAATAGAATTGAATAAGGACTAATCTCCTGAAAGAAAAAGGATTTACCAGTACCTCTTGGACCTAATTCAACAAGGTTAAAGTTAGTCTCAACAAAAGGAATCAATCTTGTAATAAATAGGAGTTTTTTCCTTTTGTCAAACATTGATGGTTCCATTCCAAGAGATCTGAGTAATAGATCAAGCCACTCATCTGTGGTAAATTCTTCACGCCCTTTGCAATAATCGTTCATTTTAAATGTAGCGATTTGAATAGGTTTTAAAGATTGCACATGAAAAGGACTACGTTTAGCACTATGTTTTTCTTCATTAAAGATATATGAAAGCTCTATCTGTGCCCAAAGTCCCCCCTGAAGTAATCTCTCATATTCCCTAACAAAATGATCAGAAATATGAATATAACGATGGCCGAAATTTAGTAGTTCAGCCCAGTACTTATCTTCACTGGGAGTAAACCTTACCCTGATTTTGTCAATAATCGTATGGTTCCCCAGTTCCTTTACCTTAGATTGCGCTTTTGTACTTTCATCAGGTCGTACAAACCTCTCTGCAATGACCTCATTAACATGGCCAAGACCCTCCTCAATAATGTCTTTTTCTGTTGCTGAACAATATCGGCTGAGAAGATATTCCAGAACAAAAATAGGAATGTACGCTCCTGCCTTTACTCTCCGAACGAGATCTTTTTTTACAAATCTTCCTGGAAAAATAGATGCAACCTTTTTGTCAAGCATATCATGATTACTTTCATTTATGTTTACGAAATCCTCATTCATGTTATTATTCATTGGACTCCACCTCTATTCGAACATTTGCACTATCTAAAAGTTCACCTGTATCTGCATCTCTGAGTTCTAACCTCAAAATATCACCATACTTAAATTTTGCTCCTGGTTTTATCCTTATACGAATCTTCAAGTTTTCCTTTGCTCCATTTATTACATAATCAGGTCCCGTCTGCTCAAGTATCTTATCATTTCCCAAAAAACCCCTGACTTCCAGATATCGTGGAGAACCAAACATGTATCCCTCGCCCGGAATTGCTCGGAGTATTTCTACCTCAAATATAAGGTTATGCGCTGCATCTGGAGCACTGAATTTTGCACCATACTTGGGTTGAATTCTTTTTGTAACAATTTTTATATGAGGTATTACTATTTCTTGTAAAGAAATACCGCCGTGAATAAATTCACAATTTCCACTTTTTCTAAATACGCCTGAACTTTTCGGAACACAATATTCCAATCCATCAGAGTTAGGCAAATCAAATATCACACCAAGATTCCCCGAAAGACTTTTACCAACAATACATCTATGTCCAGCATATAAGATAGAGATATTCTTATCTAACGGTATTTTGTCGGCTTCTATAATATCTTCGGTGATTATAAATCCGTGGTCGGAGACAATATGAACTTCTTCAATGCCACTTGCAGTAAGACTTTTTATCGCTTTACTGAGTCCATTCAAGTATTCACCAAAATAGTTCAAAGATAAATTCAAAAGTCCGCTATCATGTCCAAGGCAATCAAGTTCTCTGGTAAACACTACAATCGGATTCCCTTGCTTCAGATCAACATTGGAGCCTGAGATTAAATCTTGTAGATTAAAAAATGCTGCCTTGGTGTGGTGTTTCTTTATAAGTTTTTTTCTTTCGGATAGAAGAGCCAGATTTCCAGCAGAATCATTTGATTGTACCTGCCAGTTGCTATCCTCTACATCTATCTTAATATCTCTTGCTGGAATAAGGAATGACATTCCTATTGGTGTAAGAGTGGGTAAAGAGGCAATCAAAGGCTCACAGCTAATCTCTGCATCTCTCATGGATTTCTTACATTTACACATAAGATCTTGACTAAGTTCAAATCGGAGAGCATCTACCAAGATAATTGCACGCTTTTTCTTTGAAGATGCCACTTTTCCCCAGAAATCACTCTGTTTTTGGAAATCCTGAATCGATAGGTCTTTTTGATTCGATATTAGATTTAAAAATATTTCATTCAATTGATTCTGATAATCCCGATATATTGTCCTTACACATCGGGATAAAGCTTGAAGTTGACCATCAGCATCGGTCTGTAGACGAAATTTTCTGTAATCATTGTCAATTTTCCACCAATCATCTGTGTATCTTTTTACCATCTCAGAAGTAGAATTCACTTTTGTCATCTTAGAAAATGCCTGGTCTATTGCACCAATGATTTTTCCTGCAAGATCAAGAGCCTTCCAGATATTAATTGCACCCTCATTTGACCAAAAATGAGAGCACATCTGTGAAATAAGTTTTGATTCTGAGGTTATCAAATTGCTAAGTTCTTTCATTGTCTTAGTTGCATTAATGCGCGAAATCATGGATTTCTCGAAAGTTCTCTCTACGGTTAGGGAAGACTCACAATCAATTGCAGTTTCAAGACTGGCTGCCCAGGAGGAAAGATTATATTTCTTCTCGACTAATTCTCCAAGTCGTTTGAAGTCATCCTTAAATGTAGCATTTCTCATCCATTCCTTAAGAAACGAGATACACTCATTCTCATGCCGGTCGTCAGCTGGAGCAATGTCAAATTGAGGAAATGATTCATATTTTCCGCTTGCAGCTCTGACCTCAGTAAGAATAAGATACCCCATGAAACACTCAACCCATTCTTGTGGTTTATATTTACTAAGATCGGGGCCAGCAAATTTATCCTTCACATAATCACAAAAAACCTGATAGGTTTCTTTGTCATTGAGTTCCCGGGCAGTGATTTCCGGCTGGGCAAGCATCTTCCTTATATCGTCGGTGCCGAAAAGAAGTGATCGTAAATTTTCAGGTGTTAAGCTATCCTTCCAGAAAGAGGTTGACTTTGTGGCAAAACCTGTAACAAGTATCGGAAGCATCTCCTTGAGTTCCTGCTCGTGTTTTCTTTCAAATTCCAAACCCCACCGCGCAAAAGTTTGAAGAATTGTTTCCTCAAAGATCTTGCCTGAAAATTCGTATTCCTTTAGAACTGTTAAATCATCCCTTGATAATCCCCCAAGGTATAGAATAAATTTGGGTTTTTCTCCTTTGTCCCAAGTCAGTTCTACCACTG
>JBDRHV010000119.1:0-4563 GCA_043816465.1 bacterium
CTGCAAGGAAATCATACTTTCCATACAGATGGACACAACAAGGAATAGATATTATCCTACACTCTCCAACTTCTTTTGTTAATCGTTCTAAAAGCAGATCGAAGATCTCTTTGGTCTTATCTTTGTTTTTGAAGTGTTGCCCAAGTGGGATTTTTTTGCAGCTATGAGTCTGATTACTTTTTTCAAATTTTCTTCCACAATTTGGACAAGTCCACATGGAATATTTCCTCATACAAATTAATCTGGGATGGTCACCATGACCGTTACAGAGATTGATTTTTGGACAGCATCAGAGATAGTTGGGGTTGTTATCCTTAAATCAAAGTCTTTATAATCATTATTGGTAAAAGAGGTGGCCAGTACAGAATAAGTCGAAGAGTCTACAAATATTGTCCAAGGATCTCCCGCGGTAACTGAAAACTCATGCACAAATACGTTCTCCCCGGCAGAACTCCCAAGTGTCCATCCTGTCCCATTTGTTGCATTACTCGATTTGATATACAAATCTACTGTTGCTGTACCAGTATATGTGGCCCGTGGGGTTGTACCGAGTTGAATAGTTGTCTTACTTTCACTTGTCGACATTTCACCATAATCTATAGTGGGATTTGCTGTGATAGATACAGATATCACATATGTAGTAACATCTGCTGAACTGGAAGAATACACACCATCCCCAGTAGCATTTGTACCCCTTACTCTGTAGCGATAAATCGACCCTGCCGACAAGCCTGAATCATTATAGTAAAGATTGGTCTCACCAGATGTAATTTGAGAAAAGCTACTGCAACCCGTACCACTACACCGCTCTACTTTATAACTAGTCGACCCTCCTGTAGGGGCTGCCCAATTAACTCTCAGGGTGGTATCTTTTACAAGAGTAAAAGTCGGGGTACCTGGAGCCCCAGGCCGTGTCAGTATAGACACTTCAGCTGACATTGGTGACTCAATGTTATTCGTACTGTAATCAGTAATTGCGTAATAGTAAGTGGTGTTTCCTGTAGTTGACGAATCGGTGTAGGAGTTTGTAGTGGCATTTGCCAAAAACGTGGAAACTGGGGATCCAGAATCTCTGTATACTTTGTACGGGGTCGTAGCATGAAGACCTGGAGCTCCAGTCCCTGCTGTACTAGTCGTCCAATTAAGTTGTGCATTCTTTGTATCTGCGGGTGCTGATGGGGTAAGTCCGGTAGGAGCGAAATTCACAACAACATTATCAACCCATATGGTATCTGCTCCATTCGTTGAAGAATTTCGTATTCTGGTTGTTACCCTTATTGTATATGTTGTCCCACCGCTAACAGTGACATCGCTACCAAATGACACTGTATTCCATGCAATGTTTGAGTTAAAACTTACGCATGCTAAATTTTCCACGTATGTAGTATCGGTATTATTGTAAAGATCTACCCTTACCCAACTTGTATCTGTCGATCCATTCCAGCTAACACCAGAGGTATAGTAATCGAATCTTCCTTTTACTTTGACATTTCCACTCCCAGGTGCCACAACCGTCTGAGTTATTTTTCCTGCCCTATTTACATTATTTGCTGTTGTATTTAACTGAGACTTAAAAGAACCTAGCGGATTACCTACAGTATTATCATATGCAAATGTCTCCATGTTTGTTTCAGCGGTTGTTCCGGTAGAACCACAAACATCAGTCCCAGTACCATTTGTCGCTGTCCAACCAGTCGAATTGCCATTAAAGTTCCAATTATTAACCTTGTTCAAGGCACTTGCATTCTGAACCTCTGGAATCAGAAAAATACTTTCCCATAAATCTGAAAAGCCTAATGAAAGGCTAAAAAAAAGAAGCGTTATTAATACAAAAATTTGGAATTTCCTTCTAGACTTCATATATCAAAAACAATTATATCGCAAATAACAACCCATCTTAACAAAGGAAATTCAACACATCAAACAGAATACTGATAATCACCCCCAAAAGACTTATGGCACGACAAGAAATCATAGTGGATTCTTGAGTAGATGTCTATATATTTCACCTTACTTGTGAACGACAAAGACAAAAACATATGACGACAGGATTATTGTTGTACTGGAAGGGATATAGTCACACCCTTATTTCCAGAAATTAATACATCACCTTAAAATTTATAAGAAGGAAATTATCTCCACCACTTCGGTCTCACTATTGAATCCCCAAGATCTGGAAAATACGTCACATCTCGGTAAATTTCTCCGCTTTCGAACAACTCCTGCCAATCCTGATATTCTAAACCTCTTTTCCAGTCTTTTATTAATATTTTTTCTAAATGGCATCCCGTTTTCTTTGTGAAGTTTGAACAATGGGCATAAACAACAGAACTATCATTAACTTCTATAACAAATGCGATATGTTTACCTTTCAAGAGTCGTATCATATCACCAGGTTTAATCTCTTTCATTTGTATTTTTCTTGTAAAACCTTTTGAGGTGAGAGTATCTGCGTTTACTTTCCAGCAAGCACGCCAATCTGGAGTTTTCACCTTCTTTAAATATTTATTAGTGACCCCATCTCCCCCATTTTCCTTATCAAAAGTATTCAATAGATGGAAAACAAAACCAGAACAATCCACACCTATCCTGTTATCTTCCAGGAACTTTCTCAGCTTTAACTTGTTAAAACTATCTAAGTTAACATTTAATCTTCTTGCTCTCTTATATGAAACTGAAACTATTTGTCTAGGCGTACCCTTTCCGGAAAACGGGCCCCTTACTCCTTTGCCTAAATCGTTAACCCAGTACGGACACGCTACCTTGGTTTGTTCAAATGGTAAGAGTAAATAGTCGTTAAGTAAGGATAATGTTTTAGGTGGTAATCCTTTTTTTCTTATCTTCATATTATTATTCTACTCGAGCAATCCCTTTAAATAAACTAATGCGACTTCTTATTCAACCTTAACCTTCTAAATTCTAGTCTTTCTTTGTTGTACAATTCCTCCCACCTCTCTGTTAAGTTTGGCCTAAATCCAAAGTACGGAAAGCCATTTTCTATTCTCATAGACGAAATATGGACACCCGAGGGGATTTGTCCTATAACGGAATGAGCCACAACTAGTTGTTCATTCATTTCAAGTACTAATGCAATATGGGAATATTTTTCTCTCGTCGAATTTTTCAAAACGATTATGTCTAATGGTCGAACATCCTCCGGTTGAATAGCAATGGATGCTTCCCCCGTAAAATTATTAATGCCAGTCTTGTATTCATTTCCAACCCACGAAGAATCCTCCCACTCCAGTGCATTATCCAGCACACTAGGCCACCCTGCTTTACCAAAAGAATATCTCAATGTTTGATATACCAATCCCGAACAGTCTATTCCCAATCCCGCTGACTTCATGAATTCTACTATCACTTCAGGTCTGGCTGCCTTGGACAAATCTAAATCCCATTTTTTCGCGATTTCTTCAGCCGCAAAGGTTATTTGTTCTGGAGTACCTTTTCCACGATACCAACCAAAAGAGACCCTATTGTTGTTATAAATTTCAAACACTTTTTCTATATCCTCCTTAGGAATACTAGAATCTGTCATCATTTGAGCAAAAAGGGAGGCAGTATCATTTGAAAAAAATGGTGTTGGAATCTCAAAATTACCTATTTGTAATTTCCGATATTGATCTACCCTTTCCAGAGCAAACTGATTTAAAGTATCCACTTCGAACTCAGTTGGTAACTCCTTTTCAGCCCCCATGGTGGTATTATAGGATTAATTTCGATTATTACCTAATTCAGGGGATAGTCACAGGTTTGGTTTCCACTACTTTACTATATGAGAATATTTCAATGATTTATTCTTTTTTCCAAATCAGAAAAATCTCGTAACTCTTTCCATTTCTTACGCATCTTTTTTGGATCGTCTCCCTCTGCAAACTTAGCATATTGCGAGTGCTCATTTCCAATTCTTCTATAGTATTTTATTGGACACCAATACCTTTCTGTTCTCCCACCAATCTCAGAACTATATCGGATAAGATTGTTCACATAGCTGCAGTAAATACAATTAAACTTCTCCCAGGGGTTCAACATTTCAAGTAACTGTCGATCGTATACAAAGTACTCTTTTGGGTCAACAAGTGGAATACCATAGAACCTGAAGCATACCTGGTGATAAATTTCAAAAGAAATATGGAATATTACGGAAGGAATAAACATTCCATATATGAGAGGAGTACTGATAAGATATTTCCAGTTTATTCGTACTTTAACTCTTTTATTTTTGTGCTTCCAAAGCCTAATATTTATTTTAGGAACTTTGATCCTTTTTACAAATCCCTTTTTCCCTAACAGTTCTTTTATTTCTTCATCGACCGCCTTGTTTATGCTTTCCTTCAACTCAATCAACTTCGAAATCGTTTTGTTTTTCTTTGTAACCTCTATACTTAGCTGTTTCAAACGATCAAATAAATTTTGAGCCATAGTGTGTTATTAATTATTTTAGTACTCTATTTGTTTTTCCAAATATAACTCGAAGTTGTCAAATCCCATCTTTCTATAGAAACCTATTGACTTGGTATTTTTGAATGAGGTTCCTACTCTCAATCTATTCACACCCTT
>JBDRHV010000120.1:0-2060 GCA_043816465.1 bacterium
TCAAGATGCTCAACACTTGGCTCCTTATCAGTTCTAAATAAACTTTCTCTATCATCTGACTCGTTTTTTGAAATGGAAGACAATGATTTCTTAACAGCATCTTCTACTGCAGAATATACTCTATAAGGGTTAGCGAAACGAATTTCTGATTTCTGAGGATGAACATTTACATCTATGAGGTGAGGAAGAATTGTAATAGAAATTACGAAAGGAATCTTTGAACCCACTGGAATATATCTACTTGCTCCAAGTGATATCGATTTTGCAATTCCACTATCCCAAATCCCTCTTCCATTCACAAATATATATTGGTCAGAAACTCGAGAGCTGAAATGTTTTGGATGACCAACAAATCCACCAATAGTAATACCTTCACCATCATAGAAAATAGGAAGAAGTTTAATATTTTTTACAATCTCAGACACTCTCTGAGGATGAAGTGTTCCCTTTTGAGAATCGGTAACCAGTGGAAGATTGAAAACCTGTTTGTCATCGTTGAATAAAATGAAATGTATATGTGGATTTATTAAAACTATCTTCTGGAACACGTCCAGAATTTTTCTATACTCTGTTTTCCCTGATTTCAAAAATTTCTTTCTTGCAGGAATGTTCTGAAAGAGACTTTCTACTACTATTGTTGTTCCAACATCTCTCGAGGCAGAAGACGTCTCTGATTTATCACCAAATATCGACTTGATTTTGTATCCACCTAATTCTTCACTATCCCTTTCCTTACTCACAACACTTATCGTTGAAACAGAAGATATTGATGAGAGTGCTTCTCCCCTAAATCCAAGGGTATCAATATTTTCTATATCATCTATCTGAAGAATTTTTGACGTTGAATGTGAGTTTAGACATTCATCTAAATCATCTTTTGATATTCCTACTCCTTTATCTTGAACCTCAAGGTAATCAATCCCACCGTTTCTTATTTTTACAGTGATTATTGTACTATCAGCATCTATCGAATTTTCCAAAAGTTCCTTTAAAACGGAAGAAGGTCTTTCAACAACTTCCCCTGCTGCAATCTGATCTATAACTTTTTGATCTAGTTTATGAATTTTTCCCACAGTCAGCCGTATTTTATCACACAACCCGTCCAGCTAACTTATAGCACGAAACGCACTATAAGTTAGCTGGGCAGTTTATGATAAAATCAGGAGATATGCAAGAATTTATCCTATTAACAAAAATGAAGCCTGCTGGAGATCAACAGCAAGCCATAGACAAAATAGTTGAAAACGTAAAACAAGGAGTTAAAGATATTACACTTCTTGGTGTAACAGGAAGTGGAAAAACGTTTACTATGGCTAATGTGATAGCTAAGTTGAATAGACCAACTCTCGTATTGTCGCATAATAAGACCCTTGCCGCTCAGCTTTATGAGGAGTACAGGGAGTTTTTCCCTGATAATGCTGTCAGATACTTCGTCTCATACTACGATTATTATCAACCTGAATCCTATCTTCCAGGAAGAGATATCTACATCGAGAAAGAAGCGGATATAAATAAAGAGATTGAAAAATATCGACTTTCTGCTATGAATTCAGTGATAAGGAGAGAAGATGTAATTGTGGTTTCATCAGTATCTTGTATTTACAATATTGGTGATCCTGACAATTATGAGAATCTTTCAGAGACTTTAATGCAAGGAGAAGAGATACCTATCAGTGATTTATCAAAGAGTCTTGTGGAGATGCAATATGAGAGAGGCGACTATTCAACTCCAGGCTCTTTTAGAATCAAAGGAGATATTGTAGAAGTATACCCTCCATACGAAGAATTCGAGATAAGGCTTGAATATTTTGGAGATAGAATTGAGACTATTTCACTCCTCGACCCTCTTACAAAAAAGAAATTTGATGAAGTAAGAGAAATAACTATTTATCCAGCAAAGAATTTTGTTATTCCTGAAGATACCGTATCAGGAGTGATTGGTCAGATAAAAGGTGACCTTGAAAAAAGGCTAATTCAACTTAAGGATCAAGGGAAAGATCTAGAAGCTCAACGTCTGGAACAAAGAACAAATTATGATATCGAAATGCTTGAAAACGTCG
>JBDRHV010000121.1:0-2879 GCA_043816465.1 bacterium
TAGGAGTATAGTGGAGTTTGCCGTCAGAATATGTTCCAGCCCCACCAAAGCCTTTCATTACATCTTTTTTCTTTCTTTTTTCTATACGATCACCAAGCTCAAGTAGAAGAATTTTCCTCTTTGGAGATTTTTTTGTAAGCTCAATACAGGCAAAAATGCCGGCAGGCCCCGCACCAACGACTATTACATCATAGCTAGACATAAAAACGGTTGATGAGATTACATACTATTAAAGCATACTCGGATATGTTTGCGCAAATTTTTTCCCACTTTGTACTCCTATTGTTGATATAATCCCTACATGATCAAAGGGAAGAAAATATCCGCAATAGTCCCAATATACAATGAAGACTCACACCTCAAGAAAGTACTTTCAAATATTCTCAAGATTAAAGAGTTGGATGAAGTAATCTGCATAAACGACGGATCGACAGATAACTGTCTTAAAATTCTAACGAACCTAAAAGATAAGATAGTGCTCATTACATATAGAAAAAACAAAGGAAAAGGATATGCTGTAGCTCAAGGTGTGAAAAGGGCCGGGGGAGAGATAGTTGTACTTTTGGATTCAGACATCATAAATTATTCGAAAGAACACGTACTCGGATTGTGTAATCCATTAGTTGAGGGAAAACTGAGATTTACAATCGGAATCTTTTCAGATGTAAAAGAATTACTTCTACTTAAATCAATTGGAGGAATTCGAGCTTACTACAAAAATGATTTAATTCCTCTCACGAGGGAGCTGGAAAAATCATCCAAATATGGAATAGAGCCAATATTAAACATGAAATTAAATCATCTTAAACATGACTTTGTAAGAATTCCAAATATTGATCACATCCGTAAATATGACAAGTATTCTACTGAGAAAATGATAAGCGAGTATGCGATAGAAGGACAGAGCCTGACCAAAGAGTTCTTTAGAATTATTTCAGATAGATAGTTTTTAATCCAAACTACACAGCCTCTATTGATGCTAATATTGCATCTAACTGAAGGAGTTCAGCATCAGTAGCCTCATCATCTACCTCCCATATGTATGCATGTGACTCGACACCCTCTGTAGTATAACTAATGTCAGATATTTGCCATGCCGAAGCCAATAACCCACAAGGAGGTTCAAAGTAACTGTTACCTGCCACTTCATCAATATATAGATAATCTTCAACTCTCCTCACGGAAAGACCAAGAAAGTCAAATTCTGTATAATCATCTGCTGTATAAGTTACAGGGCTTGTAGTTACTCCGATTTCTGCAGAAAGAGTAACATCCTCATTGTAATGAGTCACATTGTAATCAGGAAATTGGGCATATGTCTCACACGAATCAACACCACCTATACCATCCACGGCCTTTATACTGAACACAACGTCATCATCAGGATTGATTATTTCGAGACCCGTCAGACCAACGTATGTAACACCTGTTACTGTCATATCTGTACCTGCACCATCGAAATATTCGACAATACTCCAACCCTCTGGTAGTTCTGCTGTCACAGCATCACCAGTGAAAGTTTCTGTAGCTTCCTCTTCCACATCTAAATCGGTATCTGTTTCCTGTTCATCCATATCCTCACCTGAATCATCTGATACCTCTTGAGCATCTTCCATGAAGATCTCCGTATAGGCAATATAACCAACCAAAGCCAATGCAATCAAACCAATGAATATCAAAGCGATATAAATCCATCTCATTTTCCCCTTTTCTTCCACTGGTTTCGGTGCAGCAGCAGGTTCTGGAGCTGGTTCTGGCTGAGCCTCTGGAGTTGGTGTTGCCTCAGGTGCTGAAGCTGGACCAGGTGTAGCTGTATCTGAAGCTGGTGTTACATCAGTAGGTTGGGGAACTGGAGTTTCTGGAGCCATGTAAATAGGCAGAATAATTTTAGATATGATAAATATATCTGTTTCTAACTATCATGTCCAACCAAAAGTTTGTTCATATAGTCAACGGTTTCTACAATTTTATCCCAATCAATTTCACCCCGATCATTCTTATCAACCCTATAAATCATATTGTCATAAGCAGGGTTGGTATATAAATTTTCATTTGTATCAGTCGTAACAAGTATCACAGGAATTCCTATGGAAGCTGCTTCTTCGGCATTTTCTATATAATCATCTATGAGTAAATTGAATCCGCATTGGTGGCATATGATACCTTTCGTCAATGTGTAATTAAAAATAGGATCAGACTGTCCAGTCATGATGATTCCATTAATACAATTTGGAAAATATTCATCGACAAAAACCTGAGTATTATCGAAGGTATCCAAAGATCTTGCTGTTAAATTCCAAAGATCATTATTTAACGCTAATCTTTGAACCCCGTTAACCGAGCCAGGCATAGGCTTGATTTCTAAAAATTCTTGAGATTGGCTAAATTCTCTCAAAAGTTCTGATTGCTGTTCTTTAGAAATTCCAAGAAACTCTGCATAACTATATGGCCTTCCTTTTTCATTAAAGTTAATACAAGTATTATTTTTCCTGTTGTAAAAGTACTCCAAAGCTCCATTATAATTTACTGTGACGTTATCCATATCCAGAGCGATTCGCATGCTATAAATCGAAAAGTTTACTTGGCAGTTGGAAAGTGGAGTAATTATACCGAAACCTACAATAAATTGACAAACTTATAATCTAAACTATATCCTTATCTCAAGTCGCTAGCTCTTTCTTTTCCAATAAAAGCACAAGGAGAATACATGTGTAAAAAACACAGTGGAACCAGAAAACAAAAAAAGATCACCGAAAAGGGAGAACAAAAACCGTGCGCAAAAACAAACGGGAAGATTAAACACTGAAAGGAGGTGATCTGATCTCTAACTAGCGACAGATAAGGAGAAGAGGTTGGAAGATATAATATGTATTTGAGTG
>JBDRHV010000122.1:0-9541 GCA_043816465.1 bacterium
GATATTCTGAATCAGCGATTTCCCAAATGATAAGAAGGATAAGAGACAAACTTGAGATTATGGATATACCTCGAGATTCCATTCAGACCGCTCATGGGAAGGGATATTTATTTAAGCAATAGAGTTAATGAGTAATTAGTAGTTCGTAATTTGTAATTAGTGATTAGTAATATAAAGATATATTTGTTAACTATTTTTATGAAAGAGGAATATATTCACCAATTTGTTAACGCTTTTAGAGTTGCACGAATAGAAGTACTATTTCAGGATATTCCTTCAACTATTACAACATTTGATCTTTCAAATGGGAATGAATATAAACCACTTGTCGAATATCTGTCTTTAATAGGCAATGAAATTAATAACAGACTTGAGGGTGTTGAAGAAAGGGAGTTGATTAATGAAATTCCAGCAAAATTTTGTTCAGAAGAATTATTCCCAAGATGGATTGGTGCTTTTAAACAAAATGGAATTTCAGTTCTAGGTGCATTAAGAGATTCTAATCTCTTGGAAATAGTTAAAAAGCAGTTATCTGTTTCTCTTGATTGTGAAAATGATATTGAGACAATACTAAGAAACCTTGTTCAAGATTCGATTTTGTATGGAGTAAATCTACAAGAACATGATTCAATCAACGTAGATATTGAGAATGAGGGTGGAGGAGAAATTGACATCTGATGGGCTTTCGATGTTTAGGACCGCCTCGATTTTCTCTTCTGGTTTCAAGTATATAGAAACAGGAAATAGGGAACCGTCTTTTCTAAGAAGAACATAGTTATCATTTCCGGTCACAATTGATACTTCTGTCTCAGGGTCAGTAACTTCATGTTGTGAGGTGATCTTAAGAATCTTTTCTTTATCTGTGGGGTTTTCTGCTGTGAAAATAAGATTTTTGTAATTACCTAGCGAGTGAGTACTGTGGGTAATTGTGAGCTTGTAACCTTTGTTATCGGTTTGAACGAACTCGGATACGTAGATTCCATCTTCACTTTTTATGTTTTCGGTGAACTTTATAAGCTCAGTCTCTGCAACTCCAAGGATGGAGTCATCATTATTTCTCGAAAATTGAATAGGGGTTAGATTGAATACTGTGATTGCGGGTATTAAGAATAGGGCAAAGATTCCAAGTATTAGAAACGGATCTGCAAATTTTTCTACGAAAGATGATATTTTTGGGCGTTCTTTCATGAATTCAGTTTACCATTTTCTGGAATTATTGTATCTATTTCTCTTTCGAAATCTTTGATTGCAAACCATGTAAATATTACTGAAAGTAGGAGAGCTAGTGTTGCGACCCATGGATCTGAAACGTGACGTATTGTCTGTGTAATTACAATAAGTGTAGAGACCCATAGAAAACCGATCCAAACTGACATCTTTGGAAATAAGGACTCGCTATCAGTGAGCCATATTATGAAATTGATGTCCATGAATTTTACTAGCACTCTTGGATTCTGGTGAGACTCGTGAAGAAAATATGCCTGAAACAACGTCATTCCAGTCCCAAGTAGCATTATTAATATCATTATGAAATTCGAGTAAGTATTACTTATTACTACCGATGCTGCATCAGCATATGTAACCCTTACGGAAAAAAGTGACCCAGTACTTGTCTCGAGGTTCCATCCTAAATTGAAAAGCCAGTTGGAAATAGACAAGCCAGCTAGCTTGCTTACAATCATGAGGGCAGCTGGGAAAACTGCCGCACTAAGAATTTTTCGGAGCAGTTTTGACATCCTTCTCTATATTATTAATTTTCTTTGCGAGATTTGATTTCATCCTTGCGGCCTTATTTGGATGAACGATTTTTGTTTTTGCCGCTTTATCAATTGCTTTGTAAGTTGATTTAAGCTGCTGAATAGCAAGCTTCTTCTCGCCAAGAGTAATAAGCTTCAACGTCTTCTTTACAAGAGTATCTAGCTTACCTAATTTTTTCGTATTTCTGGCCGTCTTCGTCTTGGTTTGTCTGATAGCCTTTTTTGATGATGCTAAATTTGCCATTTCAAGCGAAGTATAACACGGGGGTTATTATTCTAGCAAGGATAATTGATACTGTCAGTGTTTTTTCTGGTAATTTCGGTTTTTGATTATTAAATGACTATTGTGTTAGACTGATGATGTGAACAAGATATATATTGCAATAGTGCTATTCCTTCTAGCATTCGCTGTTCCTGTGACGGTTTATTCTTTAGTGAATGGTGATTTTGATATTCGCAACGAAGCATCTGAAGACGGTAATTTATCGACCCCTCAGATAGTGTCTGTTCCTGTTACTGAAGCTACGGTGGGAGAGAAATATAACTATCTTGTAAAAGCGGTTGATAATGATCTTGTCGACATCTCTTCTTTGGACTTCATTATAGATCAGAAACCGAGTTGGATTGATTGGGATAACAGTAGAAATCTATTTTCAGGGACTCCAACCATCAGCGATGTTGGAACTGATTCTGTATCTTTGAAGGTGAGTGATGGTAAATGGCTGGGTACCCAAAAATTTAACATTGAAGTATCTAGAGCAATTGTTGAAGAGGAAGAAGAGAGTCAGGTTATTCAGGGAGAGGAGACTTCTCAGTTTGATGATTATGGATTTGAACCTATTGCAGAAAATACAACGACAGATAGCGAACCGTTAGTGTTGGGTGCGGAAGATACAGAGCTTCCTCAAACAGCAGATATGGGGGTGGTTGTCGGAATTTCGCTTGGATTTGCAGTGCTTATTCTTTCTTTGTATCTTTGGTTGGATTCCAAATTTCAGTTTACAGACAGGTTTACAAAAAAGATTGAGTTTGCACTTGGAAGACAGACGAGTTTTCAACTAGACAACGGTCTTACAGTAAAACGAAGAAAATCACGACTATGAGCAAATATATTCCTTGGATAGTTGGTGGAATAGTTGTTGTATCAGTGTGTATCACGGCGTACCTTTTATTTCGACCAGTAGGAGAGGAAGACACTCAAGGAGAGAACACAAATACGGAAGAGCTTGAAACCATAACCCCCAATAACATGCAGACATCAAATGTTTCTTCTTCATCATTCACGGTAACATGGGAGACGAAAGAAAATTCTGCTGGATTTGTTAAATACGGAAATACCAGTAACTCCCTAAGTCTTATTGCTCAGGATGTAAACGGTACTAAGCCAAGAACATCCCATAAGGTGGTTGTCTCTGGTTTATCGGCCGGAAGAAAATATTACTTCTTTGTGATGTCTGAAAATGTAGCATTTGGAAAAGAAGGCCGGGCGCTCGAGGTTTTAACTACTTCCGATCTTTAGAATATTTCCTTATCTCCTTCAGTGCTTTGTCCTCTATTCTGTTCTCTCTGTATTTCTGAGGCTGACTTACTAGTAGTCCCAGATCAGAGACCTGATCCATCATTTTGGCAAATCTCTTTGTTCCAATCCCAGTGTAGTATGAGAGGGTGGCTACTAGTAACAAACCAGTACCTATGACTACAAGATATATCGTTCTATCAAAGAGTGCCGTTTCTGGCTGTTCACAATTTGCAGCAAGGACGATTCCTTTTTCTGATTGTATTGGTTCTTCATCTGAAGGAGTCACTGTCACAGTGTTTGTATATGTTCCCGCTGTTGCGTCTTCAGAGACCAATGATGTGAATTTGATTTCTAATTCGCCACCAGAAGTAATTGTCCATCCATCTCCTTCATTATCCCAGGTGACCAATTGGCTCTCTCCTGAAGTTTCCACCGTTATCCCTTCATCAGTAGTGTTTGTTGCCTCATTTACTGTGCTACTACCTTCGCTGAATTCAAAGCCTTGGGGTAATGAGTTTGAAACTGCTCTTATCGATTGAGATATGTTTCCAGTATTTTGTACGGTGATTGTAATTTCTGCAGAAGGAGTGCCGCCAGAAAGGCTGATACATGTTGGGCAGGTTTGAGACACATCGATATCTGTTGTAAGTGCATCGTCATCTGTCGGTTCTTCCGTATCATCTGGTTCTTCCGTGTCATCTGGCTCTTCTGCTGGAATAGTACAATCATCCTGACAGTCGGCCACATAATCGGCATCGTCTTCCTCGACTCCTGGATCACACTCTTCTGACTCGTCGATTACTCCATCTCCGCACATTTCGGATAGTGGATTCAAAGTTACATATCCGAAGCAGCTTTCTTCTGATCTACTCTCTATGTCGGTACCATCATCTAGTTCAATCGATACAGAAGCCTCGCATTTTACTTCAGACGTACCACTAGAAGGGTAGGTAAATTCTTTTGTGATTGAGTCGGTAGTTCCAGTAAATACTTCATCGTCATCTACACTTCCGCTACAGTCTACATCTAGGCTCCAGGTATATGTCGGTTCGTAACCTTCAGGGAGTGTAGAAAGTGCCGTGGCTGTGACGTTTGCACTTTCTGTTTTCCTTGTCTGTACAATATCAATATTGTTACAGTAGTATTCACCTGTGACCACATCTCCGATGGCATATTGTAATGTACCGGTAGAAGGGTCAGTCCATACTTCGTTGCTATCTAATGCTCTGAAGGCCACCTTGTACAACCCTGACTCTCCATAATTTACCACCTCGTTCCAAGTTGATAGAAACGTTACTCTATATCCAGTGACAGTCTGACCGTTTTCTACATATGTGTATGTTGATGAATTTTCATCTGAAAGGTCTGATACCAAAGGTTCAGGTGAGTTGTCTACATCAGGGTAGGAGATAGTCATTTCTGCTTTTGTGTATTCAAGATTTTGATCAAGGGCATACAAAGAAAAGTCTACTGTGAAAGTAACGGTCTGGTTATCCTCTGATTATAAAGTGGGTGGCTTAATTGGGTCGCTTGATACTGAAATTACGCCAGGTCCAAGTGTGCCAGTTGTCTGAGTTGCAACAAGTTTATCTATTTCATCAAGTGTGGTGATATCTGAGCATTGATCAATCTCTGTACTACCGATTTCATATGTTTGAGGAAATACGCAGTCTGCTCCTTGTAAATGTCCTGATGCCTCAGCATAAATTCTGTTTGCATCTTCTTCTGATACCCACTGACATCTGCAAGGTACAGTGGCTTCGTTGTCAACAGAAGGTGAAAAATTTACAACTTGATTGATGTAATAATAAATAGCTCCACCCACTACGATCAAAACGACCGTTAGGAATATTATAAAAGTTACGAGGTTTTTTGGGCGCTTAGGTTCCTCAGGCATGTTTTTATATTACACTTATTAGAAGGTTCAAAGCAAGCTCAATGTCTATTTGTCCCGTTTTAGTGGTGTAATCTATACTAGCTAATTTTTCGTATATCTTTTTTATTCTTTTAATATCCATGTTTTTCGCTTTCGACTTAATTTTACTAATTACGAAGGGATGGGTCCCGATTTCCTTTGCAATATCAGAGGAATCAAGGCCTTTTTCGTCGAGAAGTTTTGTTAAGAGTAAAATTCGGATATTTCTCGAAATCATTGAGAGTAGATAGTAGGGATCGTTTCCTTGCTGAAGTAATTCATTTAGGAGCTCGCTAGACTTTCCCTTTTTGTTTGAGTTAAGAGAATCGACAAAATCCCACACGCTTTTTTCTAGAGTATCTGGTGAAATTTTTTCTATATCTTTCTCTGTGGTTTTTTTCTTTCCAAGCAATTTTATTTTATCGAGTTCATGATGGAATCTCTCTGGTTCATAATTTACTCTTTGGGAAAGTAAATCTAATGCATTATTTTCAATATTTATATTCTTCCTTTTGACTTCATCTCTTGCCCATCTTGTAAAAGACCTAGGCTTTAATTCTGGGCTTTCCCAGGAGTTTTTGCCCATCTCTTTTATTAATTTTGAATTTGATCTGACTTTTTTATTTTCCCATATGACAATATCGATTCCTTTCCTCTGGTTTTTGTTTTTAACCATGTCCAAAATCCAATTGCTCATCTTTTCCTTTTCGTTGTTTTCGGAAGGTCTTTTTAGAAAAATAACCTTGTGATTATTGAAAAATGATGGAGTTTCCACCTCATTTACTATCTGTTCGAAAGGGGAGATCGAAGCGTCAATAGAGATTGTTTCAATACTTTTGTCTTGTTTACTTCTTTTTTCTATGATCTTTTCAAGTAAAGATTTAGCCTCTTTGAAGCTTAGGTAGTTGTTTTTTCCATGGAATAAAAAAATCATTGTTTTGTTTCTGAAATGCTATCGGCAGTTTCGGGTGCTCCTAATATTACAGCCAAATCTTCTCCATAGACAGGGGTAAAGTCAGTATTCTCGTCAGCAGAATATTTTGTCTTGAAAAATTTTTCAAGCTGTACAATAGATTTATATTTTGTTTCCTCGCTAAAGCTTATAATGTTGTTTCCTACATAATCTTGATTCGAAGAATTACCTGCGAAGACAATGTCGATGTAAGGGTATTTATCCATCAGTGAATCTACTTCTTCTAAAGTTTCATCATTTCCAAGTCCTCCGTTGTATATGTATATCTTGGGTCTCTCATCGTACATTCCGGGAAAATCAATATACGCAGTTACAAATTTATGAAGATCGTCCCATTTATCTATTCCGAGTTCTGGAAGAAGAATATAGGCGTCTGATGGATCTTCAGTGATTATGCTCCAATCCCCGATACTTGGGTCGAGTACTACGCTGTATACATCCTCAAAATTGAAGTCTTTCGCGATATTTATACCGGCCTTTATATCTTCCAAATTAATATCCTCGAATTTAACATTGTCTCCAACTTGTTCTGCAATCTCTAGTATCTTTGCAGGGTTCATGTAAGTTTCCATAGACATCATTTTTGTAATTATTGCCTTAATTAAATTTTGTTGTCTTCTTGCTCTTGCAAAGTCGGACCCCTCTGGTCCCTGAGAGTGTCGTGATCTTGCATATTCCATTGCTGCCTGGCCGTCCATCTTTTGAAGTCCAGACTCGAAGCTTACTATTGTGTATCCGTTTCCTTGAGGGAACATATAGTCAGTGAAACCATTCTCCACATTTACCTCGACACCTCCAACAATATCCACAACCTCAATGAGACCGGAAATATCAAGCATTGCACTATAGTGAATATCAAGATTTGTTACTTCCTCTGTAACATCTGCAAGGCAACCCAAACCAGTACCTTCGTCCTGATTTTCGCAAGAATTATATACCGCATTTATTTTTGAATGGTATGTCTTGTTATATGGATGTTGTACCCACATATCTCTTGGGATAGACATTAATAATGCTTCGTTAGTATTGTGATTAAAGCTTGCGACTATTATAGTGTCAGTATTTCGAAGCCCAGGACTTGAGGGGCTTGTATCTATCCCTACGAAGAGCATGTTTGTCCTCCCTTGTTCATCTTTCTTAAGTTCTGGCTCTTCTTTCGAGAGAAGTTGGAAAGGGTTAATATTTAGTCCGGTCCCAGAGATTATTCCCAACACTCTAAGCAGGAAATATCCACCTGCACAAAGAAGTAGGGCAATAATAGATAGTATTACAATCTTTCGAACTTTTTTCTTTTTATCTGGACTAAGTTTTTTCCCTTTTGGGTCAATTTTCTTACCCTTGGAATCATCAACTCCGTCAAGATCTATAGTGACTTGTTTCATTGACTAAGGTATTGTTGAATATTTTGATTATGCTCGTCAAGCGTCTTCCCATAGTATAAATTACCATCTTTATCGCTTACATAAAACCAGTAATCATTTGACTGAGGATTAATCACAGCTGATATTGTCTCTTCACCTGGATTGTTAATCGGAGTGGGGGTGAGGCCCTCATACTTTCGAGTATTGTATGGGGTATCGATCTGTAAATCCTTAGTTATGATGTCATGTTCCCAATCCTGGAAGTAATACAAAAGTGTTGCATCAACCTCCAAGGCCCAATCGTTGTTAAGCCTTCTTTCCATAATATCTGCTACTATGAACCTGTCTTTGGTGTGGTATGTTTCCTTTTCTAATATAGAAGCTAGAATCAGAACTTCGTATAAAGTGTACCCAGAATCGTTGATTTCTCCCGAGTAATTGTCGTAGATTTTTGATTTAAAATTTGAAAGCATAGCTTCAAGTACCGATTCTGCCGTTGAGTCCTGTGAGAATCGATATGTATCTGGAAATAAATACCCCTCATAAGGTTTTCCGTCTGGGATAGGGAGGTCTAAGTCTATTGAGTGTGTTGTGGATTCTATTAGTGCAATGAAATCATTTTTATTAAATGCTGAATCTTGGACCTGCACAAACTCTTCGGCAATAATATCCGCTATTTCCGAGGCCATCATTCCTTCTGGGATTGTGATCCATATGTCTTGTTCGTAAGCTACTTGAAGTATCTCTCCAAGGTCCAAAAAAGATACATTTCCTGGAATAGAGTAGTGGCCTGCTTGGAATTTAGAAGAAAGAGCATTAAGTCTGACATATATTTCAAAATAAATAGAATTTTTCACAAGTCCGACTTTTTTCAGTCCAGCTGCAATGCTCCTTGTTGTTTCGCCTTCCGATATGACAAATTCTACGAGTTCTTCGTTGTCAGAGGCTGACTTATCTATGGAGTCTTTGTAATCGAAAAAGAAAAAAGAAAATAAAATAATAAATACAGCAATAAATGAAGTGATTGTTATTAAAGTCTTATTTTGTTTGGTCATCTAGAAATTCCTGTAATATTACTGCCGCAGCGACATTATCTTTGTGAGTACTTGTCTTGGGCTTTCTATCGTCTGGTTCAAAAAATGCTACCATATTTTGAGCTTGTTTTGTTGAAAACGTCTCATCCCAAAAATTAGGTTTTATTCCGGTTTTATCTTCGATTTTTTGTGAAAAGGATTTGTATCTGTTTTGTACGTCTTCGTTTGCGGATAGGGGGATTCCTAAGACAATTTGTTCCACCTTCTTTTCCTGACAAATATTTGTAATCTCATCGATCACTTTTTCGTCCGATTTTCTGATAATTGTAGAAAGTGGTTCAGCGATAATACCACTGTTGTCGGATATTGCTATCCCGACTCTCTTTTCTCCAAAATCTATACCTAATGTTTTCATGATGTGCTAATTGTAGCAGAAGGAAATGGGCCTGTCCCAGCGAGGGTCTGACCCTAGTTCACAGGAATCTCTGGTCATGCCGTAGGCTGACCAGAGTCTATCCGCTGAATTACTATGACGAGATTGACCAGTTAATCTAGCTCTCATCCTTAACGGATAGACTCTACCTCTCGCTTTGCGAGATGACAGAGATACATCTTACTCGAATTTTCTTGGAAATTTCAGATGTAACCATTTAGCCCGAATGGCTACATCTGTTTGTGAGGGTTAGTGTTGCCTATAATCATCTAGATTAATAGTTTGGACTTTTCCTGCCAGAAAACTCAGTAACATATGAATGGTATTGGATTCACAGTCTTTCTCCTTTGCCAATTCACTAGGTTCGATGGTCAGAAGTCCTGGATTAGCACCCTTAATGATTCTGCACGTAACCCCGTCGGAAATATCCGAATTCTCAATTTCTTTTACGAGAACCTCGTTTATTGCTCGGGGTTCTTTGATAAAGATATGATTTCCGATACGGGATATATCAATACCTGCGATGTAAATTTTTTCTAGATCTCCCAC
>JBDRHV010000123.1:0-7672 GCA_043816465.1 bacterium
GGCCATCCGGTATTTAATGACTTTATCAGGTAGGTTTGCGAATTTACCAACTTTACTCATTTTAAAGAAGAACATTACGTCTTCAACCTTCCATATATTTTCTGGATAATATCCCACTTTTTCAGCAGCGTCTTTCCTTATCATCACTGCCGGATGGGCAAATGGTTGAAAGAGGAAAAGATTTTTCTTTATGTCACTGTCCTGCAGAGAGTAACTTCGTTCACCTATGATTTTGCCATTTTCATCCATCGTATCTATCTGACCACCAACAACTACAACATCCGTATTTATCTCCATAAAAGACACTTGTTTTTCAAGTCGAGTGGGGTACATAACATCATCTGCATCTAGTCTTGCTATATATTTACCACTCGAAGCTTTAATTCCAATGTTTAACACATTCCCAAGACCATTTTGTTTTTCAGCCTCAATTATTATTAACTTTGACTCTCTGTTTTCAAGTTCTTTAAGAATTTGTAACGTGTTATCTGTACTCTTATCATCTACTACGATTATTTCAAAATTACTATATGTTTGAAGGAGACAGCTTTTTATAGACTCTTCTATATACTTTTCACCATTATGTACTGGTATAACAATCGAAACTAAAGGATTACTTTTTTCCATGTTTTTTTACCAAAATATTAGTTGCTAAATATCCAAATAGTATAACAATAACCAGATAACCGAAGTAGGAGAGTAGGTTTGGCCAAAAAATTACAAACAAATTATTACACTCCAAATTAGTCATATCCCATCCTTGCCTCCATCCATTTATCGCCACAGACCTATCACCATTTACTTTCCTCCAACCTTCTTCAAATTTCCCAAACATTATCCAACCATTAGATCTTGATTCCGGGATCGAAACCAAAACATCCTTTTCTTCAGAGTCAGAAATATCTAAAGTATAGAAAGTTGAAAAAGATGAATTACCATTTCTATTCATCTCTATTTCTTCATAAGGAGCTATGTTTACCGTTGGTTCATAATCAATACTGTTCCAATATTCTGGTATTCCTAAAACAGCAAATTCATTAAGAATATTTACTGACTTTTTACTGAAACTCGAACTGCCAAAAATTCCACCAAATTTTTTTTCATCCTCAACATCACTTACAAAAATATCCAAGATGCTAACCTCATCAGAATCGGAGAATATATTTTGATACCAGCAATCGTCTGATCCAAGATAGTTAATACACAAATTAGAAGGGATATTCTCAACATTTCTCCCTTTAAAATAAACAAGAATATCAGAACCTAGCGGTGGATAAAAAAGGTCCATAGACTGATCTATAAACCCTCTAGTAACCTCCTGTACCATTCCACCAGATATATAGAGCGACTCTTCTGAAGAATTTCCAAGAGTAGGCTGCCATATCATGAATGGATATTTCTCATGTGAATACTTATAACTTAAGGTGCCTCGTGCAATAGGAATCGATACCTCATATGTTCGACCATTTTCTAGAGTAATTTCCTCATCTTCAAGATTATTATCAGTTGAAGACGGTTCAATTTCATCAAATATCTTTGAATACTTAACACTTACCGTTGTGAAATTTGATGATCCACCTCTTGAAAGAGAATATAAAATTATTCTTATTTCATCATACTTTGAGATTACGGATGGAATTAAATATTCAATCTCTCCTTTATTCTCAGTAGTACTCATGTATCTCATATCATTTAAACACCTCTTCAGTTTTGTAGAGTAGAAGCAGAATCCAGGATATGATTGATCATTTCCCTCCCAGTTTATCGATAACTCGGCTATCCAGTCCTCATCGAATTGGAGTAAGGAATTCGAATAAACACAGGGAAGGTCCGCCTTTCCTTCAATAGAAAAACCAGTTTCATTGTCATATTTAATCTCAAGATCTTTATCTGAATCACCAGAACAATCTTGAGCTTTACCAAGAATTAGGTCATTTGTAATATCAAGGGTTTCAAAACTCGTATCTGAAACACCAAATAGCTCGTGAGGTAAATAATATTTATCCTCGGTTATGACCTCGTCTTCAAGCTCAGAAGAAGAAACCACAATATCGTCTATTACAAAATGAGAATATTCGTCCGATAGTTTATATGTTTTTTCCACACACAATATTGAATCCCCAATTCTAGGATATTCAGGTAGCAGTGTGATTTCATCATTTGTTTTAATAAAACCGGAGTAGAAATCATACCAGTTCAAATCCTTTATCTGAGTAGAGTAGGTCGTACTTTCACCATCATACCTATATTCACCGACAAGCCTGTCTCCAAGAATCCGAGTATTTTCAAGATCGAGATTTACAGATGATATCTTGGGATATAATGGAACATTTCTCGTAAATGTACCGTACTGAAAATTGACCCCTTGGTCACTTTCAACGAACTCCGAATCTACAATACTCTGAGGAACTTTGTACAAAGAAAGAAAATCAGAACTCCAAACTTTCGGATATTTTTTCCAAATTTCAGAAGAATTTTCCAAATCAATATCGAAGCTGAAACCTTCCTCCTCAACACTTTCGTCAAGTAATAAATATTCGACATCATACATATTAAGCGACTCTAAAAACGAATCGGAGTCTGCTGCTCTAAAAAGATTTGAAAGATTAATTAGTGCTCTTTCATTAACCCCAGATCCAACAGCATGTGATAAATCAAGAATCGGATTTTGAACTACATATGAGATAAACTGAGATCCGTTAAATCCCCAATTATATTCTCTAAAATAATTATTATTAGATGGAGGAGCATAGTAAATCCTTCCATTAGGATCGTTCTGAATAAGATAATCTCCAAGCTCAAAATATTCTTCTGGAAAATCTGTAAAGGCTTTACTGGGAAAAAGATTTCCTGAAAACATATACTCAGCAAATAAGAATTGTCCTAATAGAAAAAATAAAACAATAAATCCGTTAATTACCAGCTTTGTGACCTTTGACTTTCCAAAAGATACAAGTAGTTCCAAGAAGTACCCAAAACCAATTGCTCCACAAAGCGATAGAGCAATCAATAAAATTCCATTTAACTTTGAAGAGGGCCATCTTAATACTTGTCTGAATAAAGGAACTTTATTTTGCAACCAAGCAAATATCGAGCCAAATGGCGGATTATCTACCTTTATCAAAAACCACGATATGAACAAAACCCCAATCGGAACTAGCATAATCCATTTTCTCTTTATTACTAAGGAAAGTAGAAGAATAAACGAAAATATTGCAGGTATCAACGCAATGACTATATATATTTCATAATCCAGATACATCCCCGACATAGGAAATTTCAGCCACTCCTCGTTTTCCTCAGAAATAATTCTCGTGTAAAAACTCAGAGAGTTTGTTCCATTCTGGGTTTCCCTTTCTAAATCTATTACGCTTGAAGTGATGGTTTTATTTATATAAGAATCAACCAATTCAGCTCTTGAATCAACAGAGTAGAAGAGGAATGGCAATAGCCAGAAAAGATTCATTCCCAGAAACAGTAAGAAACATTGAACCCCTGATTTAATTACCTTCCAACTGAGTTTTTTGTTTACAATTTTGAGAAAGAAGAAGATAAATACAAGGTAGAATATAGTGTCAACAATAAATATGGTAGCTATAAGGGCAGTAGAAACAAAAAGTATAAATGAAAATAATAGTGCAAAAATTTTCTTTGCACTTGGGCTATGAATGTAACGAAGGGTAAAGAACAAAACTATTGGAAATACTCCCCAGTTATTTACAAAAGGAGTGATGTTTTGGTAGAAGAGCCACACCGTCCATAGGGAAGTGATATATACAATAGAAGAAAAAAGGAACACGTGTTGTGCCTCCTTTTTCTTTGTAATAATCGTAAAGATATTCTTTGAGAGAAGTCCCATGAAAAACCCACCAAGGAATAGCATTGAGAGATAATAAACCACCCTTGTTGTTGATGAATCTGCAAATTGATTATATAAATAATAAAAGACCGATCTAAACACATCAGACTGCTCGCTATCAGAACCCACGCCAAGCCCTCTATATGATCTCCACGCAGGTGAGACAATAGATCTTTCAATTGTCATCAAAGGGTTTAGCTCAGGAGAATAATTATCGTTACTAAGTAAGTTTCCGCTACTCCTGAAATTTATAAATGAGATAATAATAACGAATATAACATACACAATCTCAGCCCAATGTTTTCTCATACTCTCAATTATCTTTTTCCACTCTATCTTCTTCATCTTTTAAATAATACCCAAAAATCAAGAAAATTGACACTCACACACCCTTACAAGTATTATGAGATAGTACAAACTGCTCATTTTCCAATATGAGCGAATTAGTTTTTGATTATTGATATGGCAGGAGAAAAAGAAGGACAATCAGCACAACCGGAACCCGAAGATAATGGCTCAACGAATTTCATTGACGCTAACGGGAATAAAATAACAGTTGAAGCCGGAAAAGAGGAAAACCTAGAAGGAGTTGCAGATGGGAATTCAAAACCTTATGATTTACCTGGACAAAAACAAAATGGGCGTCAAACAGTAGGAATTAGAAATATTCAACCAGGATCAGTTTTTGAGAATTGGCTGAATAAGGGAAAGCCCCAGATAGAAAATCCATTAATAGAACCGACCCAAAATAGTCCAGTGACACAATCCAAAAGAAAAGGAAAAGCAGAGGATTTCGAAGATAAAATCTTTCAAAAAATAACAAGAAGGAAAAGAGCTGATGACGAAAATGAAGTAGAGGAAGTCGGACAACCTATTGTAAATGTACCTGCAAATTCGGACAAGACAAAAACTCAAGCTCCCAAACTCACAAAAAAGGTACCACCAAAATTCATTAATACAACAGAACATGTAATCGATGGAGTTATTAATCCATACGTGCCCAAAAATATACATGAACTATCGGATACGTACCCTAATCTTGGAAAGGCTCAATCACAAGAAGAAACAGGTTTCGTATTAGGACAAGATAGTACACAAAAAGGATTGAATAATAATACAGATGAAGACTTGAAAACAAAAGAAGATCCAATTAGAAAAGAACTAAGAGAAACGAAAGAACAACTATCTGAGATTCAAGAAAAACTAGAAAAAATAGGAAATATTAGTAGTGTACTCCCTGAAATACAACAATCCTTAACCGATTTGAATGAGAGAATAGATGAAGTATCAAATCGTGAACCAGTTGAACCACCCCCAGTGACACCGGTAACACCCGTAACACCTGTTCCAACACCAACGCCTGTCCCAATGCCTACACCTGTACCTACGCCAACCCCAGTCCCCACTGACCCCGAATTATTGCGAAGGATTGAAGAACTTGAAAAATTTAAAGAGGAAACAGAAAAGAGAGAAGAAGCAAGAAAAGAGAGAGGTAAGAGAGTACTTGCAGGCATTGTTGGTGTAGCAATTGGTGTTGCAGCAGTAGCGGTAGCTCCTGTTCCTACATTAATGGCAATAGGTTACGCATCGCTTGGTGGTAGTACCGGAGCAAGTATATTAGAGAGAATATTTAAGAAACAGTCAGAAAATACATCATCAATCATTTCCACCCTTGAACTGGGATTAAAGACCGCAACAGGAACTGACAAAACTCAGATCGAAGCAAAACTAAAAGAGATTAGGGATAAACAGGAAAGACAAATACTCTGGCAAAACAGATTTGGACGGACAAAATGGTTTCTTGGTGGTCTTGGTGCTACAACACTTATTGGAGGGATAGCAAAAGAAGCTTTGGGAGTAAGTAGAATCATTACCCCAGAACCGGCAGCTGGTTCTACAATAAGTGGAGGACCTGGTACAGCGCCTACACCACAAGCAGGAGCAGGCATTCCTTCAGGTGTTGAACAAGGGGCCGGAATTTCGAATATTCCTGATCTTACCAATCTTAAAACATTAGACATGAATAAGTTTGGTTGGAACCTTGCTGAAAATGCAAACGATTTCTTTCTTATTGATGCTGGGGGAAAACATGGTATTGCACATAGAGAACTTCTTACATTTTTAAGAAATGCAGGAAAGAGTTTAGGTCCTACAAGTAAGGAAGGATTCTTCAGAGCTATAAACAATATGGTCACAAGCAATATGTCCGCAGCTCAGGCAGCAGCTCAATTTTTACCTTAAATAAATGGATAAAACAAAAGCACAAATAGAAAAACTGAAAAATATCGGATTTACCAAGGAAAAGATCGATGAAGTGACAAAACTTTTGGGACCAGAAGTAGAAGAGGAAGTATTTAATATACTTATAGACAACTCTACTGACGAGGAGCTTAGCGTTTTTAAGGACAAGCTTGCAGCCGCTGGTACTGAAGATCAATATAAAGATGTATTCAACGAAGTTGCACAAAAAGCATATGGAGATACTTGGCAGCAAAAACTTGATGAACTTTGGGCAGAAGCACTTTCAAATGTTGGAGTACAAACGTTGAAGATCAGAGACACGTATCAGAAATACATGAACGGCGACCCGGATACAGTAGCAAAGGTGAAAGAAATCGAGAACTCACAAGAGTTGAAAGATACTATGGAAGAGATGAAGAAAGACGGCTTCGATTTCCAAGCCGAGGCGACGAAGTAAGTACACTGTACACCGTACACAGTACACTGGGATAAACTTAATTGCTCTCCAATAACTACTCAGATTTAATCATATTTTAATAGTTTACCTGTATTATAGGTTTATGCACGATTTTCAAAAACTTAATGTTTACACAAAAGCAAAGAGTCTAAATTCCAAGGTTTACAGATTAATCAGAAATAACAGAAGGATAGATAGATAGAATGCCAGCTGAAAAGAGCGTCAATTAGCATGGTAATAAACATTGCGGAAGGAAGTGGAAAGTCTTCAAGTAGAGATAAAAAGAATTATTTTACGATAGCAAGAGCATCTGCATATGAGTGTATATCACTGCTCGAAATATTAATTGACCTAGGAGTAATTGCTAATAAAGGGATATCCTCAATTCTATCGGAGTTTGATGAGGTCTCAAAAATGTTATATGCATTAATCAATAGCCAGAGAACAAGGTAGTTCCACACTCCAGAGTACAGAGTACAGTGTACTGTCTACTGTTGTAGCGGATGACTCTTTCTAAATGTTTCCTCCGCATACTTATCTGAAGCATGCACATATCTAGTGGTCGTCTGAAGACTCTCATGACCGAGAAGAATTTGAATAGCCGCTGGATTTGCACCTTTTTCTGCCATATATGTAGCAAAGCCATGCCTTAGACTATGAGCAGAAGTCGGAACTACAATTCCAAGCCTTCGTCTGTATTCAGCAATCTTATCTTGAAGATAATTCGTAGAAATTCTTCCTCCCACAGCACCATTTCTTCCTCCTCGATATGGAATGAATACCGCATCTTTTCCTTTGGTACCAAGCATAGTGGGGGAGAGATTAGGTTTTTCTGATTGCCTCGGCGAAGCGGAGCGAAGACGGTTTTTTTCAACCTCCCCTATTTCGTCAATATCAACTTCTGGCTTCATGTCGGCCTTGGTGCTACCCCAAGAGTCCGAACGTACCTTGAGGTACTGGTTCAGATAATGAGTAGCTCTTGGTGTCAGATATACAAAACGTTCCTTTTTCCCTTTTCCCATAATGAAAATCTTACCTTCGGTATTTATTTGGTCCAAGTTTAGGTTTAGAAGCTCAGAAATTCTCATCCCTGTACTAAAAAGAAGCTCGAGCAT